>CAMPJV010000022.1 GCA_946886975.1 uncultured Taibaiella sp.
GAACAACAATAACCATCACTAAAAGCAATTTTTAACCAACAAAAATTTGAATTATGGCTTACAAAATGACTTTGGACATGGGAGGCAAAAAGTACGATGTACTTAGTTCTTCCTTTGCTTTTTCACGCTCAGTAGATCCTAAAGGAAGACCCGCTTCAGGAGTTTATGGAGGAGAAATTCACCTTCAGGTAGAGTCTTACGACGATACCACCTTATTGGAGACAATGCTTAATCAGCAGAACAAGGCTCAGAAAGGCAGCATATCATACGACCAGGGTACAAACGACGGCGAAATGAAAAAGCTGGAATTTGAAGACGGATTTATTACAAACTATGCAGAATCAGCTTCTGCTCATAGTTCAGATGCGATGAGCATCAGCTTCACCATTTCGGCAAGAAAGATCAAAATGAAGAATGCTGAGCATGAAAACGAATGGCCTGACGGTAAGGCATAATTTACTACCGGCAAAACTAAGGCCACAAGATGTCAGTCTTGTGGCCTTCTGTTTAGAGACTGGCAGCGAGTTCGTTAAAGCTGAATCTTTGTGTCTGCGCTTAGAGAACTTGCAATAACGCTCCACTCATCTTCATGCATAAAGCTTTTAAGGTCTTTAAAATATTGGTCAGCAGAGGCAAGGTACTTGTTCCATTGGCTTATCCCTGTCATCTCTTCTGTTTGAAGAGCATAGATATTATAGGTTTCGTTATTTTCGAGGTTGACTTTCGCAAGGTGATCTATCAGTTTTGATAGCTGCTCAAGTACAGGCAAATCAAAATTGAGCTGTATGACCTCCTCTGCACCCTTGAGGTCCATCTGAATTTTAAGCGATTCGATAAGATCAGCTGCCGGCTGGGGCTTTTGCTCCGCTTCTGAAAACAATGCATAATAGAAATTTGTCGTAAACTTTAAGAAGTTATAAGACTCTGATCCCTTAAGCAATTTTAAATGATACATAAACCCCGGCTTTTCCAACTGTACGCCAATTGTACAAAAAGCATTCCCCCAAAAATGCCTATTGATTTTCGTTGGACTGCCAAGTTACCAATAGTGCTAAGAATAAAAAATCTTAAATTGTTAGTCTAAATTGATTCTAATGGGAAAGCCAGCTGCACGACTCGGTGATATGCATGTGTGTCCGATGGTAACGCCTGCTTTGCCGCCTGTACCACACGTAGGTGGACCCATCATTAGCGCGGGAGTGCCTACAGTACTTATCGGAGGAATGCCTGCAGCCGTAATGGGCGATATGTGTACCTGCACCGGCCCACCTGATAGCATTCTGATAGGTTCTATGGGCGTGTTAATTGGTGGCAAACCTGCAGCGCGAATGGGTGATCAGTGTGCGCACGGTGGTTCAATAGTAGTCGGCTTGCCTACCGTACTTATCGGAGAAAGTGGAGGTGGCGGAGGTGGCGGAGGGGGCATGTCCCCTGAAGTGGCGAAGGTAGTCAGTAGTATCAAGAAGACGCTTCCGGCCTCTTCTGAACATGTCGTTGATCAGATAATTGCTCTAAAAAAGGCAGCGGTAAGTGGCTCCGCATTTTGTGAAGTATGTAAAGCAAAGAATTGACTAGGATGTTTATCGTAAAAGACATACAGATAGATGCGATGCGGCGCATCAAGTTGGAGCAGGTCATAAAACGCACCTTCGAATTATTAAGAGACGAGTTCCACGAGTTTGATTCGTTGCCCGATCACTCACTGCAAGCGACTATTCGGCGGCAGATAATGCTCGCCTCAGTTACCTTCAAAATCAAGTCGTTCGACCTTTTGGAGGATTTTGTTGTTTTATCTCTTCAGAAGCCCGTACTTATGGAACAACCACTTCCGGCAGATCTCCAACGAATCTTAACCTGGCCAGGCATGGATCAAAATGACAAGATGAACGAACTGGAACGTTTACTAAACTCAAAATATTAATGGGTTACTTTGAGTATCATGATGTGCCGCCTGGCAGCATGGATCAGGAGCTTTATGAGCGAATTTACAATCGGTTCGTAAAGCTTTATCCCGAGGCTGCCGAACCAGGGTTTGAACCCACGTATTCAGGACATGATTCGGATTGGGATAGAATCTGGGAGGAGGAAGAACTTCGGTATGAGCAGGAGAAATTTCATGATGGAACCAGCGACAAGAATCAATCGATTGAAGGTGAGTACGAAGATGAAGCCATTTATGGCCCACCCGCGCCACCCAAGAAGAAAAAGAAAAAAAAGAAGGCAGAGGAGTCAGTAGAACCTGTGGAAAATTGTTCTAGTTCAGAGAATCCGAATGCAAACAAATGTTTATTCCGGAAGTTTGTTTGCTTTTATGATGATGGAAACGGTGGGAACGAAGAAATCAAGTTCTATGACGACTCTGAGGAGCGACTACATTATGAGGATCTTACATTCCTGTGCGATAATCAATCCCGCAGTGTACACTCGCTGCAGCTAAATACGATAGCGCCAAAAGGTCCCTGTGAAGAGCATGCTGACAGGGTGTTTTTTGTTTACGGTAGTAATTTCAATATTATCACCCAGAACGACTCCCAACTTGCTATTGAATTCTTTTCTACTCACGATGATGACGAGGTCGACATTTTTTCAAACATGATGCTCCGCCACAAACCTGAATCCCTTCGGGTGGTAATTGGTCAGTGCGGTGCCTATGAAGAGGTCGTAATTAATGTATTACCGAAGTATGAGTTTCACCTTTCCTTAAGTGTTGAATTTTCAGACAAGGCAACGAAGGATATAGGACCGAAATCTGAGTATGCCGATGGACCCAAAAGCAAGCCCAAGGAGGACGATATAAATGAAGCAACGCATACGAAAGGCCAGCCCAAGATATCGATTAAGAGGAGTTTTAACGGCCATACCACCGACTGGGGTGCCAAGTTTGGTGAATCCACATTGAAGAATATCCAGGAAGTCGAAAGAATTGTTGATGGCTTATTTGAATTCACAAGTAAGTACTTCAGTTCCTTCGCTAAGCTCACCTTGAAGATGCCTAAAATTTCAGGTAAGGGCACCTGGTCATATGCCTCAGACGATGCCTACCAGGTAAAGAAAATAGGCCAGTACGATTTTCAGTTGGATCCATTAATTGGGGTTGAATTTGAGATGAGTATATTAAAAGCAAGCGGAAAAGTCAATGGGGCTGTCGGGTTGTTGTTGGAGCTGGCAGCTCGAATAAAAGAATGGACCAGGGGCCATGCTGAACTTGTTCTGGATGTGACTGTAAAGCTATTTGGCGGCATCGCTGCAAACTGTCTTCAGAAATTCGGAGAACAGGAAAAGGGTTTTTCGCTGAACGTGAAGTCCTCATTGCAGATTACCATATCAGTGGAGGCTAAGGCACACCTTGAGGCTTATATTGTAAAGGTAGCTGCAAGCGGCAGTGCTCAGGCCGAAGCATCAATAGCCACAACTATAAGCGCCACACAATTGTTGTTACCAAAGGGCAGCCTTTCTTGTGATTTCAGCGGAGTCGATGTCGGACTTAAAGCGAAATATGATGTGGGAATCGGTTGGCTATCGTATGAAAATGAGTACGAATGTAAATATACCGTAGTTGAAGGAGGTCCAATTTTTGATCCGATGTATTTTGACTTAAACTAGAAAGCATGATTGACCCGGCAAAGGATTATTACTGTGTCCGTTTTACTTTTTCAGCCTGCAGATTTGAGATCAGCGTGAATGATATACCTGTTCTGAGGTATGATGATGGTGGGTCAGTTTCTACCAGGATGTTTATTAACCAGTTTGTGGATAGCGGGAAGAACAAGTTAAAGATTGTAATGCTTCCGCAAGATGAAAGTGGCTTTAAGTTGACCACGATGTGTAATATAAGCGTAGTGCATACTTTAGGCGATGTAGAGAGAGAGTTAGCACAATTGTCGTTCGCTTTTGACGACACCAATCCGCTGCCCGTCGTAAGCCTTGACAAGGAATTTGTGATAGCAAGCCTGCCGTTCAAAGCAAGTCCATGGAGCGCTATAGAACCTCACGTAATGACAGATCTGGAGCGGGAACAATTGAATCGAGGATTTCGGCGGCTGATGAGTTTGTTTACCAGGAAGGATATAAATGAGATAATGTCAGCAGGCAGGAGTAAGGATGACTTTTACATCGATCGATACTATTATCCTGCCCA
Organism: uncultured Taibaiella sp.; assembly: GCA_946886975.1. Next base: position 4,139 of record CAMPJV010000022.1, read on the forward strand.
GGAGCGCAGATCGTACATCAGAAATTTCTTTTCTGAGAAGTTTAGCGACTCGGATTGGCAAAGTAGCACCTACTTCGAGAATCACTACAAACTGAAGGAGTATGCAAATTCACGCCTCTATTCTTTTGAACTGCCAAATTCCAAATCACCCATCGAACTTCACAACCCGGTGAGCAAAATAAGAATCAATGTCCCGGTATTTTTTGTGTACCAGCAAGGTGATTATGATTGGATTCTCTAATATGAATTATATGTCCATTACATCTGAAATGCTAACCCCGAATTATTTGCTACTTGACGGCGCCCGTGCGGACGCCTCGCTCGACGTTGTCAGAGAAATAAGTCCACGACTGGAGTGCCTATACAAGGGTAGTGCACAGGTGAGTCTCGGAGCTTTAGCCCCATACCTGATTCCCCTTCAGGCAGGCTCACGATTAGCAGAAGAATACATGGTGAATGGTTGGGGCAATTCTTGGGGCGTACTCTTTAGTTGTTCTCATCCAATGGTGGACCTGGTTGACCATTTTCGTAAATTCCTGATTGTGCATACGGAAGATTACAAAGAGCTTTACTTTAGGTTTTATGATCCAAGAGTGCTTCGTATATTCCTTCCCACGTGTGACAGTTCTCAGCTGAAGGAGTTCTTTGGCCCGGTTACTGTTTTTGTTTGTGAAGATGAGGATTCTGAATACGCTATTCTATTTACATTCACAAAAGGTATTCTTAACACCGAAAGAAGATCTAAGACATCATTGTTTCCCGGACAAGGCACCTCTTCGAGGGCATTGGCTGAAGGGGTTGTACTTCCGGAGGCTATCTCAGTACCTGCAGATGAGGATACACGGACTATCCAGGCAGAGCGACCTGTTCGGAAATTCTTCAGTTAGAGTTTGTCCCTAGTTTACTATGATCCTGAAGGGGTATATAGGTGCAGCGTTTCTTGATAGCTGATATTCGAGCATGTTACAGAGATAGCCTATCTCTTCGCTGTTTGTGTTTTTTATTTCCGACTTCAGTGTGAGCAATACATCTACAGTTCGTACAAACCCATCGGTCTTTGTTGTTCCGACCTGAACTCCTTTCTTTATCTCTGCCTGTTTAAGCTTGTCACCGAATAACTGGAAGCAAAGCAGCCTTATATCTTCTGCACTGATCACCTTGCCCTTGCTAATTAGCTGTTGTTTCAATAATACCTTCTTTTCTGCTTCAGATACTCCTGCCTTACCGCCCAATGCATTCGTAAGTGTTACAACGGATTTAGCTGCGACTATGGTATGATTATGCGCGGTCATTAAACTACCCGCGCGTACTTTATCGGCGTCACCTGGATTAGTGGTCCAGTAGTTTATGCTAACCTGATCTCCTGTCTGCTTGGGACGTAGAAGCACATAATGATGAGGTGCGCGGCTATCCTTTGCTGCCGCTAGTTGATCTTCGAGCCTTGCGAGGATCTGGCTCACCTCTTTAAGTCTTGCAAGAAGAAATTCATTACTCAGTTCACTGAAGTAAGAAGATTCGTCCCGAATGGCTTCCATGAGGCTGCCGATAATTTCTCTTACTTCTTTTGAGTTTGTCTTACCTATACCACTGCTTCTCACTGACGCTTCTCCCTCTTCTAGTGCCTGTCTCTCTGAGGCTGTGCGGAATTTGTATTGACCGCCGGAAGAACCGGTAATATCCTGAAGGTCCAGGAAACTGCCTTCTATTTGCATGGGAATGATGTTAACCCATGCATCAGTCCGATAATTGAGCGTGTTGAACTTGCGGTTTATGGCAGGGAAGGCATTAATACCACATGTCAAGCCATCGAGCACATCGGAGGCAAAAGGCCTGCCAAGGGATACCTTTAGATACACCAGAGATTCAGCCGCAAGCTGCTGCAATGCATTCTCTGGTACAATACCTTTCCATGAGTCAGGAACGGATGATGTAAGTTCGGCTATAGGTTGGCTGCTTTCGATGTGCAGGAACTGTCTCTCATATATTGCAGCTATTCTGCGGGATATCTTTCGCGTATAGTCATTGCCGGAGATAAGCATTTCTTCAGGGCTCACGTCAAACTGCTCGTTGTTGGAATAGCCTTTCTTAAGAGATATATTTCCGTCTTTTACAATACCCGTAGCATTTTCCAGGCTTTTATAAAAGTTCCTTGCTTCAGAATGACTCCGCAGGTCAAAATAGATACTTAACCCCCTAAGCGATTGAACGGCTTTATCAGGACTAAGTGCGATCCAAAGTTCCTGGATTGTAGCACTCTCTACACCATCACCCCGATGAGTTAACGTACGGGAATTATTTTCACCGATATTATAAAGCTTGTTGCCGATGAGCATGTGCTTCAGTTCTACCTTGTGTAACGCAAACTCACCAATGGGAGTAAAAAAGATGTCGACGTTATGAGAACTTCCACCTTCTTGTTGTATTCTTTGGGTCGTGAGGAACTGCGTTTCTGATGCCAACTTCGCCGTTGCCTCGAGCGGGGTAGCTCGCATGATACAAGAAGAAGGGCGCGGTCCAAGGAGAGCCTCCGGCAGGATGAGATCTGCAAGTTTGTCTAATAGCCTGGTCTGCGAAGCACTAATGTCATATCCGAGCTTTTCGAATTCAGATGAGCAGGCATCTATCATTAATAGAATTAGGGGATCGAAATTGGTCTCTATTTCATTCTCTGGTACGCCCCACAGCCGGGCTGTGGTTTTCAGCATCCTATCCTTTATCCGCTCTTTCTTTATAGCCTCCATAGTGTGTTCTGTTTTTAAAGTTTCTCCGAGCTACGCCTCGATTGACTATTTAGTCAAATGAAAGCGGGCCAATGAAGAAGCCCGTCTGGAACCTGAACGGTTCGTTACTGCGTGCAATAAACCCATTGATAATGATCTCAACCCTTCTTCGGAGCTGTTTATTAACTCCACTATTGTACTCTGATTGCTTTACGTTCACTTCTACAGTAAAGTTGGTCAGCCTCTTTTCGTAATTAAATACCTGCTTTTTTATTGAGCTGATCACTGCTTCGCGCCGGGCGTCATTCGCCATGTGTATGTCGTAATCATGTTCCCAGAAGTGAGATCCATAGTGCAGGTCCTGTTTGTTCTCGCCTGTAGGAGTTGTCACGAGCAGGTGAAGGTTTCTGGCTATGGATTCCTTTAGGCTGCAGGTATCTAGTTTCTTCTTTTCGAAGAATTGTTCAAATCGCAGCGGCAGTTTCAGAAATTCAGGCATAGCTATAGTTAAAATACTCCAAGAGTGCGCTTCTTATATTTCACTTTAAGCACAGTGACGCAGTTGGATTCTGGATCTCTTACTGCCTCTACGGATTTGATATCATACTTCTTCTTGTCATTTATCTTTTGGTAGAAGCTGATCAAGGTTTCCCAATCGGTGCCGTTCGCCAATATTTTCGTCTGCCCCCCATTGCACAGGTATTGATTAAAGCTTGACAGGTCCTTCTTCCCTTCTGTTACCTGGTTAAACATAGCTACAAACTCTTCGTTCGGAATGATAGTTGTCTTCGGCTTTTCGGGTTCGGCTTCTTTATTAGGTTCTTCCTTCTGCAGTGAAGGTGGAGGTACTATCACAGGAGCAGTCAGATTTTCGTTGACCAAAGGTTGATTGTTCCCTGTCTCAATGGCAGGAAGTACCTGCAGTGTTTTTCTAAATACCTTTTTTGGGTCATTGTCTACCTTCAGCTCAATAATCCGGGTGCCTGGACTGAGGAAAGTATAGGTGGCAATCTCTTTTGTCTGAACAGGAAAGTCAGGAGAGTTCAAAACCATCCACTCATAAGAGGTTCCGGCACCTGAAGCAGTGAGATTTATCGGTTCTAGTGCATGGACAGCATCGGGTCCGGTTATGGGGTTAGGCAGTGTAGTTGTCAGGTTAATAGGCTGATGCAGGCTGGTTATAGTGATACTTACTGATTCCAGGCATTTACCATTTACTGTTGCAGTAATTATGTAATTGCCTTCTGTACTATACCTATGAGTCACATTAGTTCCTTTCCCGCTGCTATGGTCGCCAAAATCCCAGACTATAGAGGTGCCACCTTTCATCTGAGTGGAAAATACTATCTCCTCTCCCACATAATAGCTGTTAGCCATTCCCGCCGTGTAGCCTTTCAGTGCGATCTCGAAAGGAGTGCATTGTATATCGCTTGCCACCTTATACCCAAGCAGGCCAAGGGAAATCAAAGAAACTAGTGCCATGGTCAGCCACACTCTCTGATCTAAATATTTCCTTGACCGGGTAAATATGTGCGTGTAATGGTTCATTCGTTAGGAGGTTTATTTTACCGCTGCATAGACATTATTTGCAGGCGAAGTGCATTTGCCTCCGATCTGGACTGATTCAGATCGCTTTTTAGCATCTCTATCTGCTGCAGGTATTGTCCAAGGTTTGCATCTTTATTACTGGCGTCTCTGAGCTGTTTTTTCGCAGCCTGCAGGTCAGCATAGTTCTGTATCACGTCCTGGTAAGGCTTCTTCACTGAGGTTTCTCCATTGTCAACCATGTTGTTCAGCTGGTTGAGTTTTCCAGAAATGGTTCCATCGACAAGTTCAGCTTGTACGCCTGCCCGGTTAACGGAGTCCAGCAGAGACTTGATCTCAGTGGCTCTTGTGCTAAAAGTTTCGGAAAATGCTTTTTCCTTTTCAAACAACGCTATCTGGTCGTTCAGACGCTGGTTCTGCTTAAAGGGCACACGCATGCCAAAGAATACGGCTGTGACTATAAGCCCGGTGGTCAGTAAATAGAAAAGAAGGAAATTTAAGAATGCTTTTCTTCTTTCAGGGGCATTGATTGGTCTCATAATAAGTTAAGGTTTTTACCTGTTTTTATCCAAAGAATCTTCTTCTCGCCTTAGGCTGCTGTGCCATTCCCGCTACTTCTGGTTGTTCTTCCTTCACAAATATGCCGGTCTCTTTGCGCTTGCCGATAAATTCCAGATTACTCAAAGAATCGAACAGCTTTCCTACCACCCGGACAAATACAGCCATCTTTTGGATGTTTTTGTTTACGTCGTTGTTGTCGTACCTCATATTCGCCATGCCGCTAAGCATGGTTTCAAGCTCTCCTTGTTTCAGTTCACACCATTCACTCATGTAGTTCATCAGTTCCTCTTTCCCACTGCCGATTCTCAGGTCTACTGTATTCTTCATCACGCGGGAAAGACTTACCACCGTGGCAAACAATGCTGCAGGTGATTCATGAAGTAACCCCCAGCGAAAGTTAGTTATTGCCTGCCCGAGGTAAAGCATCACCCTGTCGCAAAGGAACAGAACTAGTTCAGAAAGGTCGTTCTGCTGGCTTTTCTTAAAGATCTTTTGTACTATTTGCGTGCATTTGGCTTCAAGCCCACTGAGAAACTGATCGAGTTCTCCGTGAAGAGCAACGAGGTCAGGGTGTGCGCCTACAGAGTAACACGCAGGTATGTATTCCTCCTCAACGCGGACCGCATTGCCGTTTATTCCAACTTTGCCCACAAATAAGGCATAAGGATTGCCCGCAAACTGGTTGTACTGGTTTTCGTTGATCACATGCACCTCAAATGAGGGCACTGAATAGGGATAGCGTGGAGGATTTGACGAAAGATCCGGGCTACCAGTCGGCTGTGTCTCAAATGGGTTTACCGTCAGTACTACCCACCAGGTCGTTTCTCCGGCTGATGGGGAAAACTGAAACGAAGCTGCTGGCACGCCGTCAGTTTCGCGGCCCGTGTTTGCAAGGCCTGGCAGATTTATCCTGACGCCGCCGGGAGTGATGGCCTGGCAGGAAAGCACAGAAGCCCGCAAGGTATTCTGATTGTCCAGTGATATCTTTACGTTGAAGCTGTCTTCTCCCGCCGCAGAGGATGGCAGTACTCCGTATCTCAACGGGGAAAGATTTAAAGCGGCCACGTCATGCAATGAATCTCTCACTGCACAATCCTGGGCTATGAAATGATTCTTGTTGATCTTCATTCCATCCACCCAGTTAACAGGGAAATGTTTTATCTGGTCTTTCATAAGTCTGCTTAATTAGTAGTCGCTATCCTTTCACAGATGATCACTGTATTTTCCTTGATTCCATTTTCTTTTATTGTGAGGGCAGGATCAAGTATCCTTTGGGGCTCATACCACTTGGGCTTTTTCCTGAACCACCACTCATGCGCTGCGCTCTTGTCGTCCAGGAACTCAATTGGTGTTTCACTCTGCAATTCATTATAGTCGTTGATGAAATGATAGTAAAGTTCGCCAAGAGGAAGGTTCTCCAATGCCCGTGCTCTGAAGTAGGTTTTCCGGTAATCGCTGTCCTTTTTTGCGATCTCAAACCCGATTACAAGCAACCGCTCGTTCGCGTTCTCATCAGGGAGTTCAATGCCTTTAGTTACCGGATACTTCCATGTAGTGAATTGTGCCGCTGGAATACGGTAAGCTGCGTTGAAAGTATGCGACACCAATAGGGGCACGAAGAACGTCAGCCCACTCATTAGGGTGGGGTAAAACATAAATGAGTTGCCCTTGAGAAAGTACAGCAAAGATGAGAAGATCACGACCGTGAACAGGATGACTGACACTGCAAAGAACACCTCACCGATCAATATTTTATTGTTCCCTTCCCGCTGCAGGAAATAGCGTTCATGCATCATGAGCATGTGGATAATGCCAAATAGCAGAAAAATTCCAGCAAGTACCCAGTAGATGATGAAAAGGTTATCAATAACCATTAGAGATGCGTACGCCACCAATGAAGTAACCGCTGATGATACCACACCGTATATCACGGGTCGTTTACCGGCAAACCCACTCACAAACTGACGCGCTACAGCCAGGACGGCTATAGATCCGGCAAAAGTCCCGATTATGTAAAACAAAAAGAATTTAAGTGCCATTATTCATTAGTTCTTTAGATGGTAAGGCTATAGCCAAGTAACCATTCTGTTTCAACTGTACCTTGCTCTGTAACTGCGAACTCGTAATCAAAGGTTGCATCTACCGCTACCGGTATAGTCATCTCTTCAAATCGCTTCAGCAACTTTCCATAAGACTCATGTTCCGGAAAGTTCGTTATCTCAGTCGCGCTTAGCTCCTGTATAGTAAATACCCAACTCACCGAAAAGTCAGTATATCCGCTCCCTGCTACCGTATCGACGCCTAGTTCCCCCTGCCCGAGGCATGTTGCTGTATCAATAGCAAATGTCCCTGATACATGCTTCTCTTCTCCGCGTACCGGCTTGCCGAGCACCAGTTGGAGGGCTTTCGCTGTTAGCTGGAGGTTGCCCTTTATGCGAGCCAGCCATGGCATGATCCGTATCAGCCTCGAAGCCGGCGCTGCCGGCAGTGTCGGAGAGATGTCCCAAAATTCAAAGAAAAGCTTCTCAAGGCTGCCTTCGTACATCCCCTTAGCTAATTTCCTTTCCTCCTGCTCCACCGTAATCGCATAACGAAAGAACTCCTGTTCTAGTGGCTGAAAGAACCTGCGGGCGTTTTTCTCTTCTTCTTTAAAGCGGCGATACTCATCCACCATGCTGCCTACGCTTGATGTCTTACTATTCCCTTTGGTCTGGTGAAACAAGCCTTCTGGCAGTCGGTCATATATGCCGTCCCTATGAATGGTGATTTCCACCTGCTCCTCCTGCGGGTCTTTTTGCTCATTGACCAGGAAGTCGGGCCGGAAGCTCCTCTGGAAAGAACCAACCGGCCGCAGGATCAGGTTATCGAACGGAAAGCCCTTGTCCAGTACCTCTGCACCTAATGCCTCGGCCTTCAGCAAGGCAAGTCGGGCATTGTCATATTTGTTCAATATAGGCATAGAAATAATGGAGCAGCATTTACTGCCCTTTGCAAACTATGTGATAAGCGCAAATAAAGCTAAAAATCATATCGCAATAATCAAACTTTCCTGCTTGTAACTTTATTGCCGATAGGAGGAAATACTGTCGCTATTCCTTTTTTTAGGCTATTCTCATACAACGGTCCGAGCTATTCTACACTTTCGTATAAATTACATAAATTTAATCATTCCTAACCGTGGCTAAGAATGACTGGTGGTAAATCAATGAAAGGTTAGTAGCTTTCAGTGACTTTTTGAATAAATACATTCATCTATGAGTTTTACGGCTAAGTTTAAGGCAGCAGGTAAGGAAATGAATGTGCTTGACTGCGATTATAATCTTCGACAGGAGGTAGACGCCACCGGCAGACCATCTTCCGTTACTCGAGGCGGAAGGATTAGAATGACGGTAGAGAGTTCCGCAGAAACAGACTTGTTTGAGTGGATGTGCAACAACTTCGAGCGAAAAGACGGTACAATTACATTCTTTAAGGCAGATTCGGAGGGAACCCTCAAGGAATTGAATTTTAAGGAGGGGTACCTTATTGAATTCGAGGAGCGTTTCGACTCTGTCGGTAGTAATCCTATGACCATAAACCTGACCATTTCTGCAAAGGAGATTACAATGGGTAATGGAACTCATAAGAACGAGTGGGTATAATGACCTGACCTCTTATCGTTTCCCTCTGTTGCAGAGTAGTATTTCAATCATAAAACGTCTAATATGTCTGAGAGTACAGAAGGCAGCTTTGAACTTATTCAGAGTAAGTTAAAGGTTGAAGGCAATAGTGCTGAGATCATCTATTCAAATCTTGTGATCAACCAGGCACTCGCTGACGTAAATACATTCTCCTTTGTATGGCGGCAGGAAGAAGGTGAGCCAACAATGGCTGCACATGTTGACTTCTATAAAAAGTACCTTTCGAAGGAAGTAACTATTTCAATAAAGGATTTTAGTTTCAAAGGGTTCATAAGTGCTATTAACTGCCTGAGACAGGATGAGCTGGGAGTAGACTATGAGATCATGGGCACCGGCCTGTTTGGAAAGCTGGACGAGGTGCCTGAATGCAACTCTTTTATCAAGAAGAGTCTGGATCAGATATTCAAAGATGTTAACAAATCCCAGGGAACAAAGCTGAAACTTGAACCAAAACATACTAAGGAGCTTTTCTATACCGTCCAGTACAACCAGACTACATTTGACTTCTATAAAATGCTCGCGGCGCGATATGGTGAGTGGCTTTACTATACTGGCACAGAGCTTGTTTTAGGCCCCCCAAGCGGTAGTGCTGTGTCCCTGAAGTTTGATATCGATGTTCTTGATGTATCAATAAAAGCCAGGAGCAGAAAGGCAACTTCCCTTGGTGTTGGGTATGACCATTATAAAGGACAGGTAACTGAGAGCCCGCACGCAAAAGGATCGTTTGGTTCTGGGCTGTTGTCGGCGACAACAGCCGCCGGGGACACCTCATTCGGGAGTAGCCATGCTGCTGCTTTTTATTCTAATGCAGCTAACTCTGCAACGCTTAAAGAAATGAGTCTTTTGCAGCAGAAGGCTGCTGCTGCATCGTCGGTAACGATAACAGGTTCTACGCACAACAGTAATCTTGCGCCTGGAAGGAAATTGAAACTATTAAGCAGGAGCAATGGCAATGAGGGTGAATATATCATCACCGAGGTTCGTCATTATTCTGAAAGTCCCAGCAATTACGAAAATCATTTCGTTGCTATTCCGGCTGAAATAGAAGTTCCACCTTATACGGATCCACTGCGCTTTACAGTGTGTCGGTCACAACCAGCGGTGGTAGTGGACAATGAAGATAAGGACGGACTGGACAGGATTAAGGTACGGTTTCCCTGGATGCAGTCAGGAGAGTCTACGCCGTGGATTAACGTGATGACACCATATGCAGGAAAGAACAAGGGCTTCAGGTTTCTTCCGGAGGTAGGGGAGGAGGTTCAGGTAGATTTTGTAGACAACAACGCGGAAAGACCATTCATGATCGGTGCGATATATACGGAGAAGGACAAGTCGGGAACTGCGCATAAAGGCAATCATCTAAAAACAATTGGATCACGGTCAGGTAGACGACTGGAAATGGACGACAATGAGGGATGGCTGAAACTTGTCGATAACCATTCCGGAGGAAAGCAGGTAAACGGGATTACGATGCGGAAGTCGAAAAATGATCAGTTTCTGACATTAGCCTCATTCAAGGACGATGATAACTTTTTCGCTGTTAGTTTCAACAAAGAGAACAGTGATCTATTGGAAATATCCGTGTCCGATGGAGGCTCTAAGGTGGCCGAGATCACACTTGATAAAAAGAAAAGGAAGATAATAATTAAATCCATGGATAGTATAGAGCTTACTGCTGACAAAAAGATTAGTCTGAGTGCTCCGGAAATTAGCATTAGTGCGAACCAGGAACTGAAAATGGAAGGGAAGACCAAGGGTGTTGACATTTCCGGTATGAAGGTGGCAATGGAGGCGACGAGTTCGATGGAGGTAAAAGGAATAAATACGAAAGTAGAAGGCTCTGCCAAACTGGAACTATCGAGTGCTGCGCTTGCATCAATGGAAGCCGCCCTGGTTAAGATCAACTAAAAGCAAGCAGAACAGAGATTATGGCATATTCAGGAAATAGCTTTCAGTCAAATAGAACACAGGCTGGAGATACCTATGCAGAAATTCCCCAGAACCGGACAATGATAGCTGAGAGACTAACACAGGAACCCCTGCACATACCTGAAGTAGTGCATGGCTTGGAGACGGTGGAGCAGATCTTTGAACATTATCGTCCTGCAATTGAGGTGATGTTTGACACGCCAGAGGGTGGTGTAATGAAGGAATCAGTTTCATTCAATTGCATAGAGGACTTTGGGATGCGCCGGATAGAGGAGCGAAGCATCTACCTGAAACAAAGCCTTAAACAACGGGAACAATACTTGAAAATGATGAAGCATCTGAACTCAAATACTGCGCTACAAACATTAATAGCAGATCCGGGAGCTAAGCAAGCTTTCCTGGAGGCTATCAGTTGTTTACGGGC
>CAMPJV010000023.1 GCA_946886975.1 uncultured Taibaiella sp.
AATATCCACATGGTAAAATAGAAAACAACCGGCAGTTTGCAAATTCTGAGCTGCAATCCGTATCACATAAACTGCTTTGGTTCAACGAATTCGCATTACATGGCTTTCTCGTAGCGGCCTGTTGCTTTATGAAACCTGATCCTGTAATAAATAGCAGGAATATATTCGGGTTTCACATCGTGATACCTTTCTTCCTGAGTGTGCGGGGGCAGTGTTGTTTCCGTGGCTTTTTGTTCCAGCATATATTCAGAGAAGAACTGGCGGGCATAGGCTATATCTTCATCAGTAGTAAGTTCTTCATATGTTCCCCAGGCGATGACACTCGTCCAGTGATTGTAATCCCTTATGTCGTCAACCTCAAAGCACACCTCTGGGTTTCTGCGCATCATTTGTATTTTCATTCCATCCTTTGAGTGGCAAAGGATGCCAGTTTGCTCAAGTACATAGCTCACAGGCACGACATATGTGATGTCCCCATCGTTACATCCGATCCGGCCGACGGAGTTATTGTTCAGCATTTCGCCTATTTCTTCCTGCGTAAGTTCTCCAAGCATTGTTAAGGTATTGATATACTAAGTTAACAGGCTTTCTGAACCTACTGAAATCTATCTGTATGGCAGCATTTTTATGACTATTAAGTGAGTCGATAAAATAATGAGCGATGAAGCAGTTTCAGGCGGGTCTTCTTTTACCGGAGCATACAGCCATACTATTTCTTGATGATGATGGAGTTTTCCCAAATAATGAACAATTACCCCTGATCAAATATGAGCATGCTATACAGATAAGCAATGAAGAAAAGGGGGCAGAGGAGATTGAAAGACTGCTTGAGGAAAACCACTGGCATCATCCATGGCGAAACGGTATTTATGACTATCATCACTACCATAGTTCGGCCCATGAAGTACTCATTTGCTATGCTGGGGAGGCTGAGGTCCAAATGGGAGGTCCGGCAGGTGCGGCGCTTGAATTTAAGCAGGGAGATGTGCTTATACTCCCGGCAGGAACAGCCCATAAGTGTTTACGGGCAACGCTTGATTTCAAGTGCATAGGTGCATACCCTGAGAACCAGCTGTTCGACATGAACTATGGCAAGACAGAAGAACGATCCAAAGCTATTGAGCAAATCTTTAAGTTGCCATTGCCATTGGCAGATCCGATCTATGGATCCGATGGGCCACTTGTATTTCACTGGCAACTTGATGCGGCCCAAAGAGCTTAATGGTATAGTTTTACTGATGTAAGGAAAAACAGTATATATATGAAGCAGCTAATCTCCGTTCTTTGCCTGTTGCTTCCGTTTTTCCAAACGCTTGGGCAGAATACGCACGATGAAACGTTGATAGGCCAGCGAGCATGGAGGGTACCTCCTCTTCCGGTTGAAGACGGACAAATCGTGTACCGGGATGCAATTCGACTTGAAGGTATTTCCAGCGAGACCTTGTATAAAAGAGCATTGAACTGGCTTCAGTATAATCTGAAAACAGACGATCAGTCAATAACGCCAAATAAGAAGGATGGGAGCATCAGCGGTAGGGGCAAAATAACTTACAATCAAAATATAGTGGCCAGCAATGCTATTCAGGGTATTTACTTTGACTACGATATACAGGTTTCGGATGGCGGTTATACTTATGACATCACCAACCTTCAGGGGGTATTATCAGGAAAGCGGCTTGACTATTCGGCCATGTACAGAGAAGAGCTTAACAACATAGAGAAGCCAGGCCAATGGACCCATAAGTACCGGTATGAAATGCTTTCGGATGCGCATTCCTTCGTAACATTGATGATCCAGAGTCTGAAGAACGCTATGATAAAGGACTAGTGGCAATTGAGGAAAATTTCGCAGCAGATGTTGATACATCTGCTTTTTTGTGTCAATATTATCTCTCTTTGTAAAGTGCCTCTACAACTCGCAATATTCCAAGACAGTTTGGGAGAGGCTGTTGATAACTTTATCTGTCACAGTCACGCCCCAATTAGTCCCACAGCCCCGCTTTCTAAATGGCTAATTCTCACCATGCGGGCGAGAGAGACACTCTCATCGTACAATTCTTTCCACACTCTGCAAGGACCAACCTTTCTAGTTCTCTCTGCTGAAGAACACCGGTGGCACGGTCCTTTTTCCTTAACAGTTGTCAGAAGGTAATAGATTGATTTTGACGGAAATAGGTAGGTTATGACAACGAGAATGATAATACCGGCACTGCTTTTTATGATGAAGTATTTCTTTGATATCGAAAAGGAGATCACTCAATCCATTTTGCTTTCATGTCAACTAAGGCTAATGGATTACAAGGAGGTCCTTACCAACCTGTATCAAGTGGCTGTATCAAACAGATTAGATTCGATGAGTTAAACAACGGCACTATGGGCTTACGTATACTTTTGATAGGAGATGACCTGAATTACATGATGAAGGACGGTGCCATGCTTCGTGCACATGGGTTGCGTGTGTATTTCTGTAATGACTTCAGACTAGTAGGCGACCTGATGGATGAGACAAAGCCAGCTGTGCTGTTTGTCAATGCAAAAGTCCACGATGAAGAAAGTACGGCGATGTACCATCGGTTGCTGGATAATGTCCACTACGCTTCAATTCCTGTCATCTATACTTTGTCCGCCAACGATGTATATCTTGTAAACAGGAAGAGGACTGCCACCAGGGAAAGCCGGTATATGACCAGCAATAACATTATTGATGCGATAAAGATGGCCTTTGTCACCTCAGATAATCCTGCTTCCGGAAAGCGCATTCCACTCCTCTTTCCAACATGCAGCGGTGGCTACTCACCATATAGAGCCTGACATTCACTTAAATTCCTTTGATTCACTTACTTTGTGCGCCTGTAATTGCGCGCACATTATGCCATACTCCTCCTTAGAAGATTGCCTGCTTGACCTGGAAAGAATCGGTCAACTAGTACGCATCAGGGAAGAGGTGGATCCTGATCTTGAAATGGCTGCAATTCATCTTCGGATTTATGAGGCTCAAGGGCCTGCATTGTTGTTTGAAAACGTTAAAGGCACCAGGTACAGAACAGCGTCAAACATCTTTGGGACAATTGACAGGAGCAGGTTTCTTTTTCGCGACACTTTTCGAATGGTGCAGCAACTTATCGGGCTAAAGAATGATCCTATCAAAGCACTGAAACACCCTTTTCAGAACTTTAAGGCCGGCATGGCTGCTTTGAAGGCTATGCCTTTAAAGAATTCTTCCAGGAAGCCAGTTCTTGATCAACTAATAGCGATATCAGACCTTCCCCAGGTGAGGCACTGGCCTAAAGACGGGGGAGCGTTCATTACACTACCTCAGGTATATTCGGAGGACATTGATAAGCCTGGTGTTGTAAATGCTAATCTTGGTATGTACCGGATCCAACTCGGTGGCAACGAGTACAGCCTGAATGAAGAGATAGGTCTTCACTACCAGATCCACCGGGGAATAGGTGTACACCAGGCAAAGGCAAATAGAAAGAATCAACCTCTGAGGGTGAGCATTTTTGTGGGTGGGCCTCCTGCACATACGCTTTCTGCAGTAATGCCGTTGCCCGAAGGGCTGAGTGAACTCACCTTCGCCGGTTTGCTGGGCGGACGAAGGTTCAGGTACGCATACGAGGATGGATATGCCATTAGTACTGATGCCGACTTTGTCATTACTGGTGACGTCTATATGAACGATGTGAAGCCGGAAGGACCCTTTGGCGATCATCTTGGCTACTATAGTCTTACTCATCCATTTCCTGTAATGAAGGTGGCTAAGGTTTACGCAAGAAGAAAGGCTATCTGGCCATTCACGGTTGTGGGACGTCCACCACAGGAAGACACGAGTTTCGGTGCATTAATACACGAGCTGACAGGTGATGCCATTCCGCATGAAATCCCAGGCCTTAGGGAAGTGAATGCTGTGGACGCAGCCGGGGTGCATCCTCTGTTGCTGGCCATAGGCAGTGAACGCTATACTCCTTATGATGTGGCCAGGAAGCCCGCGGAACTACTTACAATAGCAAATCACATCCTCGGTACTGGCCAGTTAAGCCTCGCTAAATACCTCATAATCGCAGCTGATGACGGTGAGGGAATTTCTACTCGTCTTATCGAACAATATTTGCGCTATGTCCTGCAGCGGATCGATTTGGGAAGGGACCTTCACTTTCAGACCAATACAACCATTGATACACTGGACTACTCGGGAACTGGTCTCAACTCGGGAAGCAAGCTGGTCATTGCTGCACATGGTGAGGTAAAAAGGACGCTTTGTACTGAAGTGCCTGAAAAGCTGAAGGAATTAGCCGGTTTTGAAAACCCAAGAGTGGTGTTCCCTGGAGTAATAGCAATTCAGGCCAAGGCGTTTGTTGACTACCATGCCGCACGAGAGGAATTGAATTCCCTTAGTGAGCAGCTTAAGAATCATGTTAATGAGCTTGAATCTGCACCTCTTATCATCATCTGCGATGACAGCTCCTTCGTCAGTAGGACCCTGAACAACTTTCTTTGGGTCGCCTTTACCCGAAGTAATCCTTCCCACGACGTCTATGGTGTCAAAAGCTTTATTCAGTTTAAGCACTGGGGCTCTGAAGGCCCATTGGTTATCGATGCACGGATAAAGCCACACCACGCACCAGCTCTTGAGCAAGATCCCGCTGTTGAACGAAGAGTCGACAGCTTGTTTGATAAGGGGGGGAGCCTATATGGTGTGATAAAATGATCCTTATTTCTTTCCTATCAAACCAAGATGAGTGTGACGGAAGGAATTGTCGTACTTTAATCCGTAACCAAGCATCCGGTCAAATGAAGAGTGTCCCCACATCAGGAGCCCCGCCAAAAGTAAATGGTTTTCGCTGATAAGGTGACCTGAAATGATCAGGATACCGGCTACCATTTTGAAATGTGCAAAGTTGTAGACCAGGGCACCAATCCTGGCATTAACAGCATATGCGGCAATACTGAGGTCCGGCGAAAAGAACAAGACCAGGTAGGCCCACCATGATAGATTGAGCGGCAGAGAATAAATAAGGACGATACAAACGGCAAGTTGCGCCAGCTGTTCCAATTGTAAAATCTTTTTCATTTTGCTGTATTGTTATAGGGCAAAAGTATTCCGACATGGTGCCTTTAAACGATAACAAAAGATAAGAAAACGGTCAGCAGGTCACTTACTGACTCTGTTGCGTATACGGCTAAGGCTTACGGGCGTTATACCGAGATAACTGGCGATATAATGCTGGGGTATTCGTTCGATAATTTTGGCCTTGTTGCTTTGTAAGAGTTCATAGTATCGTTCCTCCGGACTAAGTAACAAAAGCCCTGTCATGCGTTCCTCCAGGCCAATGGCCAGGTATTCTGCAATAAGGCGTCCAAAGCGCTCCCAGGTATGTGACTTCTGGTATAATTCCTTGAGTATTGCGTATGGAAATACGAGAAGCTTACATGCTGTCAAAGCTTCTATTGTGAGATGGGAGGGCTGTTGGTTAATACAACTAATATAGGAAGCGACGAAATGATTTTCGAAGTAGAAATAGGTTGTTCGCTCTTCGCCGTCCTTTGTGTAGTAATGTCGCATAGTGCCCTCCACGACGAAGCCAATTTCTTTAGCTACTTTACCTTCATTTGCAAAACAGTCACGTTTGCTCAGATGCCTTTCGTATACGTGAGGTGCCAGAAGTTCCCACTCCTCATTATTGATCGGGAGAAAGTTATTGATTGATGACCTGAGTTTCCGGAGAGATTCGTCAAACATAGATCCAAGTCATTTCCCGTCAGCTTTTGTCTACGGAGTACCGGCCCGGACCTATAAAGAAAAAGCCAAGGAATACAAAGCCAAGTTCTATAGCATGTGAGGCTCTCATTATATCATCTCCTTTTGCAAAATGAGAGACCGACGCAACAATCATCGTACAGAGCAGCAGGAAACTTGCCGGCCGGAAAGCAAGACCTAATATCAACAGCAGTCCCCCGATCGCCTCTGAGGCTCCCGCCATGAATCCCCAAAATGTCGGATACACATGTACATTCAAGTTCTGCATAGATGCTCCAATCTTGGTCCACTTTTCAGGTCCGCCGATCAGCTTCGGGTAACCGTGTAGGATCATCATAGCTCCCAGGCCAATGCGCATCAGCAAGAGTCCAAGGTTTGAATACCTGCCCAATATTCCCAGAATAGCCATAGTTAGTTCCGTGTTTTAATGACAATGATATAGAATAATCTGCAAAAACAGTTCTAAGAGAAATGGTGACCCAGGGCCACCATTTCCGGAATAAATAATGGATGAAGTCTTAGTCAATGCTTAAAGCCTTAACACTGATCTTTTCACCGTTCCTGTTTAGTTGCAGGTAATAGATCCCTGGCGCATTAGAGGTCCCGACATTTATTGTTGCCCTGGAGCCACGTAGTGTGATGCGTTCGGAGGAGACAACTTGTCCCATCATATTTCTTAGTTCATATGTCCACGCGCCAGAAATATCATTCTCAATATGAACACTAACAAAGCCATTCTTAACAGGGTTGGGATATATACTAATTCCATTTTCGTCTGCTATATCAGCAACGCCCGTCCCGTCGGGCAGTCTGTTCTGATGTACATAGGTCGTGGTTGTACCGGCGTAGGTGGCGTCAGTGTACTCTCTCTGTACTATGGGAGTTACTTCTCCGGGTCTGTAATAATTGATGCTAAAAAATTCTGTCACCATACCCTGAGACATCATCAGATTAGACAATATTGAATTATCAACAGGCAGGCCGTTTACATAAAAGCTGTCCGACTGCGCAATATGCGTCTTCACTTGTAATACGTTCATATAGGCAGAAGGAGTTCCATTTGCGTCTCTGACCCTGATCCTTCCCCAGCCAATAACAGTGTCATGCTGAACGGTGTTGGTGGCGCGCTGAGCCGGCACGTTGTTCAACAGCATGGACTGAATTGTCGCGTTGAAGTTCGTAACAGAACGGAAATTCGAGCTCCAGTTATCATTGTAGGTCGCGGGAAATTTAATGATAGTTCTGGGGCTACTATATGGTACGGTCTGCGCGGGAAACACAAGATTGTCTCCGGGATCAGTTAGAGCACTGAGATCAATGGTTTGCTGATCCATGCTTTCTCCGAGAGAAATAATTCCTGAGGCATTTATTACTTCCCATGCCTTTACATCATAAGTAACGGCCGGGGTCAGGTCAAAAGATAGCGGGACATAAAATGTCGCACCTGGAAGAGATATATTAGTGGAAGAGACATACTGAGTAGAATAGACGCCGGCGTTGTAGCCAATCGCCGAAATGTCCCATGTGGCGTTGGCGCCTGTAGCCAGAGTTGGCTGGCCATTCAGCTCTTTCAGCGTATCGATTATTGGGGTCCAGCTGCCGTAGTTCGGCAGGTCCAGTGTGATCGACTGGGCCATAATGGAGACTGACGTCAATGACAAGGCCATAAGTGTAAATAGTTTTTTCATAACGTGTGTGTTTATTTGGTAACGAATTTAATATCTTCTTCCATATATTTTCTACCCCTTAGTCTTTCGCTTCAATAATATCTTCATCAACCTGCTTTGTCCCTTATCATTGTCGGCCACTATGATCACACGGACACCCTCATCGTCTGCTTTTAGGAATTCTATTGATTCCACCTTTTCCTTTAATGGCTGTCTTAAATCCCCAAGGAGCAGGTGGGCCCGTGACAAAGCTTTGGTTCGCCTGTTATAGATACCAATATAGCTGCCAATGACAGGACCATCTGTATACCAGTTAGGAGTGTCCTCTATAGAGGCGCAAAACAATATGTCACCATGATCATTTAGTTCACACGCACCGGAGACCCTTGCCAGATGCCCATCATGCGTGGGAAGGTTTAGTGTGTAGTGCCGCAAGTAGGGTATGTCTCCTCCTGTCGCAATGTACCTGGTGAATTCCACCCATTCGATCTCGACCACCATATTATTTCCCCGGTTGAACAGAAGGAGCGTATCGTGAGTGATAGCAATCCCTTCCAGGTTCCATTGCGCTGACGGGGTATTTGTTTTTTCCCGCAGACCAATATAGAGTCCGGAAAGGGACATAGTTTTCTGCTCTTGCAGATTGGCGGTGTTCACGATGAGCAAAGAGTCTCTGCCTGGTGTTTTACTTCCCGATCCGAATGCGAACAAGTATTGCTGACCGCCCATCTCTCCAATGGCTGCACTTTCAAAGTCAGGTTTTATATTCTTCGGAATCCTGTACGCGGCATTGGTATATCCTTTCAGTGGAAACTGTTCGTAGCTAAAATCCTTCAGTGAGAGCCTGTATATAAACGGCGCATCATCGGAAACAATGTAAAGGGAATCCTTCCATATGGCGAGTCCTGATCCAGAAGGGACCATATCCAATATTTTGTCTTCTTCAATGATTGCACTATTATACTCATCCATACTCCGGCATTGTATCAACAATAAAATGCACAAAGGCAATGTAAGCAGATAAACAACTTTCTTCATACTGGATCAATGATATTCGGACAATTTAGCCAACTTTCCCTAGGTGCTGCCTATTTGAGGTAAGTGCAATCGAAACGCTATCCGTCGGTTCACATGTGGTGTAGCGTCTGCGTTAAACAAGAGAGTAAAAAAACTCCTGACCTCGAGGAGCGCAGGGTGGGGGCTTATCTATTCAGCCATCATCTCCTGTATGGTCGCTGCTATGTCCTCTGCATTCGGCTTGGAGAAATAGTCACCGTCTGTAGCATAGGCAGGTCGATGTGCCTGCGCGGCTATAGTCCGTGGTGCCACATCAAGCCAACGATAGCCACCCTGTACTTCCATTACTTGCTGGAACATGTAAGCAGAGGCACCGCCCGGCACGTCTTCGTCTATAAACACGATTCGGTTGGTCTTCTTAAGTGATTCCAGGATCATGTGGTTAATGTCAAAGGGCAGCATTGTGCGCACATCTATCACCTCACAGGATATGCCTTGAGGCTCCAGGTAGTTTACCATCGCATCTTCTATTACCCGCAGCGTCGATCCGTATGACACTATAGTTATGTCGTCTCCCTCGCGTATCACTTCGGGAATTCCAAACGGTACAGTATAAGTCTCAAGGTTGGCTGGCATGGCTTCCTTCAGACGGTAACCATTCAGGCACTCTATCACTATGCCCGGCTCATCGCTCTGCAGCAGCGTGTTGTACATTCCTGCGGCCTGCGTCATGTTACGCGGCACACACAGATACATTCCTCTGATGCTATTGATGATCATGCCTATCGGCGAACCGCTGTGCCAGATGCCTTCCAGGCGGTGCCCACGGGTCCTCACGATCAGGGGGCATTTTTGCCCGCCTTTTGTGCGGTAGAGCAGGGTAGCCACATCATCGCTAAGAGCTTGCAGCGCGTAGAGCAGGTAGTCCAGGTACTGTATCTCGGCAATAGGGCGGAGGCCACGCATAGCCATACCTATTCCCTGTCCTATTATTGTTGCTTCACGTATGCCTGTATCAAATATCCTCAGTTCGCCGAATTTATCCTGCAGGCCGGCAAAGCCCTGGTTCACGTCACCGATCCTGCCCAGATCCTCACCAAAGGCAAAGACTGCAGGGTTATTGGCAAAAGTTGTCTCGAAGAACTTATTCAGTACTTCATACCCGTTCACGGTTCCGGTCCCCGGTTCAGCTTTAACCTCGGGTACTTTCATTGCTGAGTAGGGAGACTCAGAGTAGAGGTGTGAGCTGAACTTCTGCTTGTTTTCTTCCTTCAGATAATCATAGTAGTTCCGGAGCCCTCTCACCGCTTCACTATTGCTGTTGGTCAGACCTAATATGCGGCGAATTGTCTGCATCACATCCTTTCGGATCGGTTCCTTGATGGCATTCATCTGCTGTACCAGTCCCGCTATCTGCTCTGCATTTTCTCCACCCTCATATACCACCTGGTTACACAGGTTAGTTGCGTGCTGTATCTGCTGCTTTATTGGCGTTATAAAATTTTCCCATGCCCTTTGCTTGGCAGATCGGGCTTCCTTTTTTGCCTCTTCTTCCAGTGTGTCAAGTTCCTCATCTGTAACTATTTCATTCTCCAGCAGGAACTCTCTCATTTTCACAATACAGTCATATTCCTTCTCCCATTCCAGCCGCTCTTTACTCTTGTAGCGCTCATGAGATCCCGAAGTTGAATGTCCCTGAGGCTGCGTCACTTCCTGTATGTGGAAGATGGCTGGTATATGAGACTCTCTTACCCTGTTTACCCCATGCTGGATGGTTTGCATCAGGCTGGGGTAGT
Organism: uncultured Taibaiella sp.; assembly: GCA_946886975.1. The sequence goes on from CAMPJV010000023.1 coordinate 10,242, forward strand.
CCCATCCCTTGATGGTGTATATATTAATGCCGCCCTTCTTGTTGTCATACTGCATTCCCGCCAGGGCGTCAGATATAGAGTTCTTCGTTGTCTGGTATTTCCTGGGCACAGATATGCCGTAGCCGTCATCCCATACGAACACGGCAAGGGGCACCTGGAGCACTCCTGCGGCATTGATGCTTTCCCAAAACAGCCCTTCAGAGGTAGATGCATCTCCTATTGTGCAGAACACCACCTCATTCCCTTTCCTCGAGAACTTCTCAAATCCTTTTTGCAGCTCACCCACATTCCTGTAGCACTTAGATGCGAATGCAAGTCCAAGGGCGCGGACCATCTGTCCGGCTGTCGGTGAGATGTCGCTCGACGAGTGTGGTTCCGTTGTGAGGTCCTTCCAGTCACCGTTGTCATCCAGCCAGCGTGTGCCGTAGTGGCCATTCATCATCCTGCCGGCTGTAGACGGTTCCTGCGTTACATCGGGATTGGCATAAAGTTGTGCGAAGAACTTTTCAATATCGCTCATGCCGGTTGCAAACATCAGTGTCTGGTCACGATAGTAGCCAGACCGGATATCTCCGGGCTGCATGCATTTCGCAGCCGCTATTTGTGCAAGCTCCTTACCATCGCCAAAGATGCCGAACTTAGCCTTGCCTGTCAGCACTTCACGTCTGCCTATCAGGCTCGCTTCCCTGCTTGCAACGGCTATATGATAATCCCTCAGCACCTCCTGTTTGAACTCATCAAACGATAAACGGCTGTTAGCTTGTGTAGTAGTTTCCTGCATCAGCATAAGTTCCCGGTATATAAATGGGTTACAAAGGTAATTGTTGAATGCTCAATTGTGAATGGTCAGTCATGATTATGAGTGCAAGAACCCTATTAATGGCTAAAGCTGAACATAATGCACGGCCTTATATCATCACAATTGACAATTCAATTTACAATGCACAATTTACAATTCACAATTGAAATCAGGCTGCTTCCTCCGATTCCTTGTTTGGATCTCCGGGGATGTCGGGGATCATTCGCGTAGATTGAATGTCTTTTTCCCAGTCTTGATAGTGGATGACGGATAGCCTTACGGTTTTATACTGGAGATATGTGAGCGCAAGCACATTCGTGTCTACAATAAAGGTCTCCTGCGCTATAGCGTTGATCGTATCCAGATCTATTTCCAGTACAGGCTCCATCCGCGGATCACTTAGCATATTCCGGTTAAAGCTTACGTTATTGGTGCTTGTTCTTGCGAAGAAAATACGTTTAGTGGTTAATATCAGTCTGCCGTGTATTGTATTATCCTCCGATTTGATCCACATGGCAGGCTCGTTCCTCACTATACCTTCTGTCTTTAATAATTCCTCAAACTGCTTTTCCATATCACCTTGTTTTCAATCAACAATGCCTACTCGATGCCGCCTTTTTCCCTGATATAGCCGGGAGAGGCTTTCCTTGGCTTTAGCAGGCGCATCATTTGTAAGATCACAGATAGGAGTATCAATAACATGCCACCAAAGAAACTCCACTGCAGCTCAGTATTTTCCTGGAAGAACATGAATGCCAGCAATATACCGTAAACGGGCTCAAGATTCACACTGAGGGTGGCCGTGAACGAACTGATGTGCTTTAACGCATTGAGCGCCAGCGATTGAGCCCAAACAGTGCAACAAAGACTTAAGACGATCAGCCACACCAGGTCCCATGCATTCGGCATCATACGGGTGTCTGGCAGGTACAAAAATTGGAGCGGGATTAACAGGGTAATCAGCAGCCACCCTGTGCCCATTTCATAGAACACCATCAGGCGGGCCGGGTATTTTGCAGCCATCGTCTTGTTCAGAACTGTGAATGCAGAGCTCAGGACAGCTGCGACTACTCCAGCCAGTATTCCAAGATTGCGGTTGGGCAGAGGGTCGGATATGACTTTCTGAGATATCGATTGCTCGATCTCCGGGACAATGTACATCACGAATACACCCAGTAGTGCGAGCGCCCCTATCATCAGTTCGTTCCTATCCATCCGCTTTTTGTGTGCCAGGGCATCAATGATAGTAGTAAATATGCTGGCGGTCGAGAGGCAGATAAGGGCAATTGAAGCATTAGCAAGTTTTATCGATCCATAAAAGGCCACCCAGTGCAGGCCCATCAGGCATCCTACAAGCGTCAGTCTTCCCATGTCCTTCCTGGCCACGCTTACCCACTGTTTCCGATAGTAAAGTATGACCACCAGAAAGAGTGCCGTCAGCAGCATCCGGTACCATACCAGCACGGGTGCGTCCAGGGTAATGGCCCTGCCAAGCACTCCTGTAAAACCCCAGAGCAGCACTGCGACGTGAATCTGAATTAATGCCTTCTTCATGGAGCTATATGGAACACAAACATAGCAGAAAGATACCTAAGGGGATAAACCTTTAATATCATCGCAGGCAGCTTAACCATAGCTACCCACTTGCGACTAATCACTGACGGATTAAAAGCAAATATCCGATCCCATCTGTCAGCCTATCTGACAATTGGGAAGTTTTTTTGAAATTTTCTTAATTGCATTGGAAGAGCTTTCTCTGGACGCAGGATAACAATTTAAAATATACTCACATGATGCGCATATGTTTTGAACTTCATCAGCTCACCTTTGTATGCTGAGCTTCAAATCCAAACTTTATTGCTGCCATGAGCACATCAACGTTTATATCCTTCAGGGATTTGAACTTGATGCAATAGCCAGTCACACTCGCCTTTCCAATTGTTTCTCCATATGTCTGTGCCAAATATTTCTTATCCTCAAGGCCAAGGATATAGACCGAGATCCCTGAAGTGTTTGCGCTCAGACCGACCTGAAAGAAATCCCTGGACCTTCCGTCAGCATATTTTATGGTGTACAAACCATAGCCGATGTTGGGATTGGAGACAGTTTTACCTTCACTGTTTTTACCGGTTTCGAACCATAGTTTACAAGCTGGTGAAACCTGAAGCGTAAGCCGGTGCAGCTCCTGCAGATCAGTACGCTTAGGTTCAGGCTGACTCGTAATATATTCCTGGATTTGATCTTCTACGTTCATATGAAATATTGACCAAGGTACGGATTGCCGACAAAAGATATAGCACGAGTCACTGACCAGGCTTTTCAAGTTTTCCCTAACCCTTATCTTCGCGACATTTCATAAATCAAACTACGCCTATTAGCGAATGGAGTTATACTACTCGTTTTCAGTACTCATTGTTCTTGCATCTTTCTTTGCCTACCTGAACCTGCGATACCTCAAGCTGCCCTCTACTATCGGGATCATGATTATTGCCATGGCTACTTCTGTATTGCTCGTTATTGCTGGTAATATATTTCCAAGTATTTTCCATGGCTTCTCAGAGCTATTGCTCGACGTGGACTTTACCGAGGTGCTTATGGGTGCTATGTTAAACTTCCTGCTTTTTGCAGGTGCCATCCATATCAACCTTAAGGATCTGCGGGAGCAAAGAGGCCCCATTGTGGTCTTCTCCACCGTCAGCGTTATTATTTCCACATTTGCTGTGGGCGCCATGCTGTTTTATATCGCGCCTCTTATCGGCATCCATCTTCCTTTTATTTACTGTCTGTTGTTTGGGGCGCTTATCTCGCCCACCGATCCGATCGCCGTATTGGGCATTCTCAAGGAGGCAAAAGTGCGGAAGTCACTTGAAACCAAAGTAGCGGGTGAGTCACTGTTTAACGACGGTGTGGCGGTAGTGGTTTTTGCTGTCATTCTGCAACTGGCGGAGGGAAGCGATGTGGATCTTAATTTCGGAAACGTCGCCTGGCTCCTTATCAAGGAAGCGGGTGGGGGCACTATATTGGGCATTCTGTTAGGTTTAGGCGCTTCCAACGCCATGAGGAAGATTGACGACTATAAAGTCTCTGTTCTCATCACCTTGTCAGTCGTGATGGGTGGCTATCTTATTGCGCATGCAATACATATATCAGGGCCGCTCACCATGGTGGCAGCCGGATTGGTCATAGGCAACTATGGAAAGAGAACCTCCATGTCAGCAACCACCAAGGACTATCTGAATAAGTTCTGGGAGCTTGTGGACGATATACTAAATGCAATATTGTTCCTGTTCATCGGCTTTGAGCTGCTTATCATTAAGAGTATCCCCAGCAACTGGCACATAGGCTTGATCTGTATAGTCATCGTGCTGATAGCAAGGTTCGTTTCTATCTATATCCCCGTGCTGCTGGTTCCGTTCAGAAACAAGTTCAGCAGCGGCACAATCAAGATCCTGGTATGGGGAGGCCTCAGGGGCGGTGTCTCCATTGCCCTGGCGCTATCCATTGCGGAGGGACCTCAAAAGAAGGTGCTCCTGGCGGCCACGTACTTTGTAGTAGTATTTTCCATTATAGTTCAGGGCCTCTCCATCGGCAAAGTAGCTTCCAGAGTGCTGTCCAAAGAAGAGGTTTAGCCGTATGTAACCTACGTTCCGCTATGCTCGTTGTCCGAGGTGTTCGAAGGGGATTTGAGGAAAGCACAAGACCAACTGCTATTGAATCTCTGCGAAGTACTACTCAACGAACACTCGACGACACTCTGACGACACTCTGACGACACTCTGACGACACTCTGCTAAGAGTCTGCTGCCAATC
>CAMPJV010000024.1 GCA_946886975.1 uncultured Taibaiella sp.
CGCTTACACACAATGCCAATAACACTGTTACCGTTTTGGCCGCCACAGCAGGTAAGTTCGCTCTTGGCATCAAAATAAAGGAGTACCGCAACGGACAGCTTATAGCTACGACAATGAGAGATTTCACGCTGGTTGCGCTGCCTTCGTCTATTGTCTCCACTTCGCCACTTCCTACGGCAAGCACCGGCTTCAATTATGTCACCTGCCCTGGTGCCGCTAACAGCATATCGCTTGCCTTTACAGATCCTACTCCAACAGACTCGGTGTACCTGTATATCACAGCGCCCACCATGCCCGGCTGGACATTCAATATCGTTACCGCCCCTGCCCTTGGCGGCGCAACTGCTAACATCACGTGGACTACACCCGCAACGATGAACCCTGCTACAATGCCGGTGTTCTACTTCAATGTACTGGCGAGGGATAACTCATGTCCTGCACAGGCATATGCTATGTTCGCGGTGGCAGTGCAGACAGCTCAGTGCCAGACGGACAGTGTATGGGCTGGTGATGCAAATGGCGACTATACGGTAAACGTTTACGACCCTCTTGCAGTTGCTGTGGCCTTTGGCCAAACAGGACCAGTACGCGCAGGCGCAACAACTACATGGCAGGCCGAGTGGTGTCCTCCATGGGCCGATACCTTTATCAATGGAGTGAATCTGAAACATGCCGACTGCAACGGAGACGGAACAGTTGACGCCGCCGACCTACCTGCTGTAACTGCAAACTGGGGAATGGTGCATCTGAAAGAAGGCCCCGCGGCAAAGACATCCGGCCTTCCTGAACTGTACTTCGATATTACAGGCATAAACTTCGCTCCGGGCTCAACAGTATCGGTACCCATCAAGCTGGGAACTACAGCCAACATCACTAACAACTTCTATGGCATCGCCTCTGTTATTGATATAGGCGGCATAACCCTTGCATCACCTCCTACTATCAGCTATCCCGCTAACTGGGTAGGCACAGGCGCCAACACCCTCAGCTTCGTAAAGAATGTCAGCAACAACACAATTGGTTGGGCATACGCAAAGAAAGACCACCAGGATGTGAGCGGACAGGGCACGATCGCTACAGTAGACTTTACAGTACCCACGAACATTCCATGGGGCACTGCCATCACCCTGACTTTCTCAGGTGCCCAAGTGATCAGCAAGACTATGGCCTCCATTCCATTCACGGACCTGGACACAACAGTAACCGCAGGATCGCTTTCTGTAAACAACATCAATAACAACTTCAGGAACACTGCAATCGTTCCAAACCCCTCCGGCAACACCGCCAGTCTTACTATCGCACTGCAGCAGGCCAGCGATGTGGAAGTATGTGTGCTTGACAACGTAGGTAAGATAGTGTACCGCGAAGTGGTGAAGGCTACTAAGGGTGTAAACACCGTCAGCCTTCCTGCTCAGCATTTAGCTACCGGCATCTACATGGTTAGAGTGACTGACGGCAACAATGAGCGCCAGTTAGTCAAGTGGCTGAAGAACTAACGCAAAGATGAATCTCCATAAGGCGCGCCTCCATGCAAGGGGGCGCGCTTCTTTTTAAGGTGGGTCAGTTCCGCCTATGGTTTGTGTCAATAAACCAGCCGGTAACCTGCTTCTGATTACATTTGTCCCTTCTACCACAAATCAGGACAATGAAACAGGAAGCTCTTAGTGCCTTATTGAATACCCTGCAGGCGGACGCCCCCGACGTATACAAGACCATTATGGAAAATGATGGCGTCATGAAAGAGCCGGGCGAAATGCCCGTCACCCATGCCATCAAGGTCTATACCCGCAGGCGTGATCACCTGTCCGAGAAAGGCAACACCGAAGGATCCCGTCAGCTGACCGATCTGCTAAAGACGCTCAGCGCAATGCCCAATTCAAACATCACGCTGCTGTCCATGTACTTTGACAACGGAGGATTTACCATCTTCACTTCCCGCAATCATCTACTTGGCATGTATAACGTAAATACCACCACCGCAGAAGCCATTGAGTTCCTGCAACGCGCCAAAGCTGCAGGGTCTGAATATCCAAAGCTCTATACGCTGTCCTCCGGCCAGATCGGCGAGATGATCGAATGATCAGGACCATCCCAACCTCATGGATAAAAAGGTCAGCTCAGCTTATGATCGGCTTGCTCTGGTGAGCATCTGAGTCGTAACTTTAATGCCATTGGACGCAAAACGATATATCACTGACCTTTTCATCAATAGCCGCTGGTTTTACCTCATAGGGGCGGCAGTTGTCTTCTTTGTCACATCCTTTTTCTTCCCAGGGGTGTATGAGCTGGCGGTGGTGTTCGCCCTGTTCTGCGGAGCACTCACCATAGGTGACTACCTTTTGCTTTTCGTAGTGAGCGGTAATGTACGCGGCGAGAGGACCTTATCCGCTCGCTTTAGCCTCGGGGATGAAAACAATATTCACGTCAGCCTAGAGAATAGGTTTCCCTATAAGCTCAGGGTAAAGGTTGTGGAGCAGCTGCCTGAACAGTTCCAGGAACGTAACTTCTTCCGCCGCATGACCCTTCCCTATATGGGCAGGCAAAGCATTGACTACAGCTTAAGGCCGCTGACACGCGGAGAATATGACTTTGGCCAGCTGCTCGCGTATGTGCAAAGTCCCCTCGGACTGCTGCAGCGCAGGTTTGAGGTCGCGCCTGCCGCAACAGTAAAGGTCTACCCCTCTTACCTGCAGCTGAAGAAATACCAGCTACTAGCAAACACTGACAACCTTTTCATCGGAGTAAGGAAGATCAGGAGGCTGGGCCATAGCATGGAATTTGAAAAGATAAAGAGCTACGTGCAGGGTGACGACATCAGGACCATCAACTGGAAGGCAACGGCCCGGAGCAGCGACATTATGGTCAACACCTACACTGATGCAAGAGAGCAACAGGTATATGTGCTGCTGGATAAAGGCAGGACCATGAAGATGCCATTCGAAGGAATGACCCTGCTGGACTACTCCATCAATGCTACCCTGTCACTGCTCAACATAGTATTGCAGAAGCACGACAAGGCTGGCCTCATCACCTTTTCTAACCAGGTTGGCAATATCATTCCCGCTGACAGAAGGACGAGTCAGCTGCAGCATATACTGGAGGCCCTGTACAAGCAACAGACGGAGTTCAAGGAAAGCGACTATGAGACGCTACTGGCCACTGTGCACAGGAAGGTAAGTCACCGCAGCTTCCTGCTGCTATTCACCAACTTCGAAACGCTCTCCTCACTCGACCGGCAGCTCCCTTACCTGAAGCGCCTTTCGGACAGACACCTGCTCTGCGTAGTATTCTTCCAGAACACTTTGCTCCAGGAGATACATGAATCCCAGCCCGATACCACCGAAGGCATTTACATAAAGACGATAGCGGACAGGTTCGACTACGACAAAAAGCAGATCGTGAAAGAGCTGAGGCGCCATGGCATCCTTGCCGTATTGACGACCCCGCAGCATCTTTCAGTAGATATCATTAATAAATACCTGGAGCTCAAGTCGAAGCAGATGGTGTAGTGTCTTATAACTATCATATTAAGAACATAGAATTGTCATAACAGCTTTCTGAGCTTGCCGGTTAGTGATGCAGGTCATAGCTTTAGACAATATTACTCACCAAAACACGCTATTATGAGGTACTCACTACACTTGATCCTGCTAATAGGTAGCTTTCTGCTCGCCAATTCCTACTCAATGGCCCAGAACACACCGTTTCAGACAATCGAATACATCGACATCAATAACATAAAGGCCGCGCATTTGGTACATGGCGACATGTGGCATGACACCTCAGGGGTAAATGCAAGTTGCGAATTTCCCAAGGGTTCTGGTAACCATGTTGGCTTCACATCAACCCTTTGGATGGCCGGCTATGACAATGGTGGACAGCTTAGAGTTGCCGGGCAAACGTATAGAAACAATGGTATCGACTTTTGGCCTGGTCCTTTGTCTGCGCAGGGTCCAGTAACCTATGCAGAATCAGAGAAGTGGGCCAAAATATGGAAAATTGAACGCGTGTCTGTTGACAGCTTCCTGAGTAACTCCGTTCATACTTTAGCCAACACACCTGCGTCCATACTTGACTGGCCGGGAACCGGAAACATCTATGCGACGGGGCATAACAATGTTCCCTTGACTTTTAACCTAGCCCGCCCCTATGCGCCATTCAATGATCTCAACAATAATAATGTCTATGAGCCGCTACAGGGTGAATATCCTGTTATGAAAGGCGACCAGATGCTTTGGTACATCTACAATGATTCCGGCCCTACTCACAGTGCATCTATGGCTCAGCCCTTGGGAGTGGAAGTGAAGGTTATGGTTTACGCCTATAAAAACAACTCGATCAGAGACAACATCGTATTCTATGATTACGAGTTGAGAAACCAAACGAGCGTACCATTGGACTCTTTCGCCTATGGCATATTTGCTGACATGGATCTCGGATATGGCTTTGATGATTATATAGGCTTTGACTCCAGCAGAAACCTGGCTTTTATTTATAACGGAGACAGCATGGATGGCATGGGTAGCGCCGGATCGTATGGAGACTCACTACCGATTGCCGGCATTCGCATATTGAGTTGGAACTTCCTTGATAGTTGCCAAACTAATACCAGCACCGGCAGCTTTATGTTAGAAACCGGAGGAGCAAACGGCGCTCAGATGAATTATTCATTAAGAAGTACGTGGTCCTCAGGCCAGCACTTAACTAATGATTACCAGGGGCCAGGCATCCCTGCGTCAGGTTTGGGAGCCGGCCCACTGGCCAACTATGCTTTCCCTGGAAATCCAACATCTCCAATGGAGTGGTCAGAGTGCGCAAGTACCAATCCTCAAGGTGACAGAAGGTTTGTTATAGCGAGCCATCCGCAGCAATTGCTTCCGGGCCAGGGCGAAAGATTCTCTTACGCCTTGGTAGTTACTCCGAGGAAGCATAATAATGCCTGTCCAAACCTGAGCTTCCAGGATATCCTGGACGTTAGCGATACGGCTAAAGCAGTCTACTGTAATCCGCCTATCTATACCTCAGTAAACGATGGCAATGTTAAGACGCGCTCCTTAAACGTCTATCCAAACCCTGCAAACGGGTTCATCAATATCGCCACACCTGCCCGCCAACATGAAGAAGTGGTCCTATTTGACGGAATAGGCAAAATCGTAAGCGTTCAATCCGAAAGAAAGGGCGACCGGATCGAGGTAAATATTGGCGGTATGGCAAAAGGAATTTACCATATCCTATACCGAAGTGAAGGAGGAACCTATTCAGGCTCTTTCATTAAAGAATAATGAGGGTGGTACTTTTGTATGTCGAAAAGTCTGTTGCGATGCAACAGACTTTTTCATTTAGCCAATCTCCTGCGCAAATGGAATTATAACTATTTTGCCGGCTCTATGCCTTTGATCAAAAAGCAACTACTATTTCTAATCATATTACTCAGCATAGCCTCCTGCAGGAAGGACCTGGTGCATTGGCAGCGGGTGGAGAAGATAGAGACCTTTACGAACACGGAAAGGCTTAACAAGATCTTCTTCATCAACGATTCCGTAGGGTTTGTGGTAGGCGGCGAGCGTTTCAATAAGAGCACGATCCTGAAGACCACTGACGGCGGAAAGACCTGGACCTATAGAAATATAGCTGAAGCTCCGAAGTCCTTATATAGCATCACCCTGTCGCCCGACGGCGCGATATATGCCATAGGGTTTGATGGGAAGGTGCTTAGGTCTGCCAACGAGGGAGAGGATTGGACCTTTCGGCAGATATGGTATGCCCCGTATAAGGATATTGCTTTTACCAACAGTAACAGAGGCATCATTGTGGGAGGCGTCAGCTTTAATGAGGGCATCATGAGTTTTATAGACAGCAATGCGAATGCCTCCCCTTTCGACTCCCTGGGCTATGAGCTCAATGATATAGAAATGATAGACGGCAAAACAGGATATGTCAGCGGACTGGGCTTGATACTTAAGACAACAGATAGTGGCTATACGTGGCAGATGCAGAACATACAGGACGACAACTTCAAGGCTGTTAAGGCCTACGGGGCAGATGAGGCCTGGACATGTGGCTACAACGGCAGCATCTTTCACACCACTAATGGAGGGCAAAGCTGGGAAAGGATGAGAAACGGGAATAATATCACCAAGCCCTCCTATAAGCTGCTGGACATTCTTTTCACCGACCCACTGCACGGCTATGCCGTCGGAGAAGGAGGCCTGTTCATATATTCAGATGATGGAGGCAAGCACTGGATGGAGCTGGAGCGCTTTACAGATGCGGCGCTAAGATGTATCGTTTCAAAGCAGGACGGGTCGCTGATGGTTTGCGGGGATAACGGAGCGCTCTATCGCGTAAGGCCTGCAACCGTCTTTTAGCTGTGGAGTGGCAGCCTCTGAGCGACAGGCGTACTTCTATCTGATCAACGATTAGCAGCCAAAAGCTAATATGTAATCACTATTTTTGCACCTCCTTACCCAAAAGGAAAGACCTGAGAGTAAGATTCATTCCTGAATTAAATTAAATTATGCAAGCAACACTAAGCGAACAGGAGATTGTTCGCCGGGAGAAGTTAAATGAGCTGGAAGCACTAGGGATCAACCCCTACCCCGCCCCTCTGTTTGAAGTTACACACACGGCAAAAGAGATAAAGGACAACTATACCGAGGAAAAACAGGAGGAATACAAGTCCGTCTCCCTCGCAGGGCGCATCATGAGCGTACGTGATATGGGCAAGGCGAACTTCGCCGTATTGCAGGACAGCACAGGACGAATACAACTATACATTAAGCGTGATGATATTTGCCCGGATGAGGATAAGACCTTATATACCACTGTCTGGAAGAAGCTGCTGGACCTCGGGGACATCATCGGGATAAAGGGATTTGCATTCATAACCAAGACCGGTGAAACGTCTGTCCATGTACAGGAGTTTACCATATTGACCAAGTCGCTGCACCCGCTTCCGGTTGTGAAGGAGAAGGACGGAGAAGTGTTTGATGCGGTAAGTGATGTCGAGTTCAAGTATCGTCAGAGATATGCCGACCTGATTGTGAATCCTGGCGTAAGGGACACCTTTGTGAAGGTCACGAAGATGAAGAATGCCATACGTTCCTTCCTGAATGAGCGGGGAGCTCTTGAGGTGGATACCCCTGTGTTGCAAAGCATACCAGGCGGCGCCATAGCACGGCCCTTCATTACCCATCATAACGCCCTTGACATTCCATTATACCTGCGTATTGCTAATGAGCTGTACCTAAAGAGACTAATAGTTGGGGGCTTTGACTGGGTCTATGAGTTCAGCCGCAACTTCAGGAATGAGGGGATGGACAGGACGCACAATCCTGAGTTTACGATCCTGGAGTTCTATACCGCCTATAAGGACTATCTCTGGATGATGGAGATAACTGAACAGATGCTGGAGCAAACAGCTATCGCCACCAATGGCACTACTGACGTGGAAGTGGATGGCAGGGCGATAAGCTTTAAGGCACCCTACCCGCGCGTAAGCATATTTGATGCGATCAACGAACATACAGGTAAGGACGTCAGCAATATGGACGAGGCCCAGCTCAGGGAGGTATGTAAGGAGCTGCACATCGAGACGGACAATAGCATGGGCAAGGGCAAGCTGATAGATGAGATATTCGGTAACAAATGTGAGAAGCACTACATACAGCCAACCTTCATCATCGACTACCCTGTGGAGATGAGCCCTCTTACCAAAAAGCACCGGAGTAAAGAAGGTCTTGTGGAGCGATTTGAGCTCATGATCAACGGAAAGGAAATAGCTAACGCATATAGTGAGCTTAACGACCCTATAGATCAGCGGGCGCGGTTTGAGGAGCAGGTAAAGCTGATGGAGCGTGGTGATGAGGAAGCAATGTTCATAGACTATGACTTCTTACGTGCCCTGGAGTATGGCATGCCTCCGACAGCTGGTATTGGGATAGGGATTGAGAGGCTGGCCATGCTGCTTACAGGACAGGTGTCTATACAGGATGTGCTGCTGTTTCCGCAGATGAGACCGGAGAAGAATGTTTAATTTTGAATTTTGAATTGTGTTGTTGTTTATTGATACGTTATTTAAGACCCGCTTCCTAATTTTGGATTTTGAACTTTGAATTTTGAATTGTGTTGTTGTTTATTGATACGTTATTTAAGACCCGCTTCGGTGGGTTCTTTTTTGGGGGATGTTTTCTTTTAACTTTAGGGGATGAAGAAATGGTTGATGGCTGCTGTGCTTTGCTCCTGTATTACTGATGTGTTTGGACAGACGTATGAGGACAGTATTTATGAGCACAGGCAGGCTTATAGGCAGGAGTTTATTGATGAGGAGCGGAGTCCGCTGAAGGGAGAGGATACGAGCTTTCTTCGGTTCTATGAGCCTGATGCAAAGTACAGGGTGGTAGCTGATGTGAAGCTGACGCCTGAGTCTGAGACATTTGATATTCCGACTCACAGCGGTAAGAAGAAGTCGTACCGGAAGTATGCGGACCTGAGCTTCAAGATAGACAGCAAGGCTTATAAGCTGGAGGTTTACCAGAGTCCTGACCTAATGAAGAATCCTAAGTATATCGATCATCTTTTTATTCCTTTCAATGACCTCACGAATTATGAGGAGACTTATGGAGGAGGAAGATATATTGACCTTTCCCTGAATGATATAAAGGATGGAAAGGTGGTGCTGGATTTTAATAAGTGCTACAATCCCTATTGCGCTTATTCAGACGGGTATAATTGTCCGATTCCACCGGAGGCTAATAGGCTGAAGGTAGCGGTTAAGGCAGGGGAGATGAATTTTGGGAAGGAGCACTAGTGTTTTTTCTGCTCATGTTTCGTGGCTTCCCCAATATCGTGGTGTTGCGTAAGGGTGCTTCGTCGTTCCTCCTGCCAATGACACGAGCGGGGGGGCATAAAAAAAAGAGACGCATAGGCGCCTCTTTTTTTCTACTGCATTCTCTCTTTACTTGATGCCGAGCTTGCTCTTTACTAATGGAAGGATGTTGTCGCCTTCTTTGGCGTATAACAGCACTCCACCGCTGGCGTCGAATACGTAGTCGAAACTATTTGACTTTGCCACATCCTTGATGGCTTTGTCGGCTTTCTCGAGGATGGGAGAATAAAGCTCTTCTTTCTTCTTTGCTACTTTTTCTTCAGCGCTTTGCTGAGTAGACTGGATGCGCTCTTCCAGAGACTGGATCTCTTTTATAGAAACTTCCTTTACTGCTTCAGTCATTGTCTTCTCCTTTGACTGGAAGTCCTGAACCTTCTTCTGATATTCTTTACCCATTGTCTCAAGCTGGTCGCGATAGCTCTTAGCATATTGCTGAAGGCTGGAATCAGCTCTCTTCACTTCAGGCATAAGGCTAAGCAATTCACGGGAGTCTATATATCCAAACTTCGCCTGCGCGAAAACACCAGTACTTACAAACAACAGACAGGCAAGGAACAATACTACTTTTCTCATTATTATATATTAGTTGATTTTTAAGCTGTGCAAAGTAAATGCCATTATTTCTTTATTCCAATTAATCTACTTAACACCCATCAATTTTAACACATCATCACTGCGATCGAGCTTGGGGTCTGCGTAGAAGAGTGTGACTCCTCCTGCCTTATCCAGCACAAGGTCATAACCTTTCTGAGATGCAAGCTTTGCCACCGAATTGTAAACCCTGTCCTGGATAGGCTTTACCAGCTCCTGACGTTTCTTGAACAGATCGCCCTCGTAGCCGAAGTGCTGCTTCTGAAGATCCTTTGCGGCTTTCTCTTTGGTCATGATCTCGTCTTCCTTTTTCTTACGCATCTCATCGGAAAGCATGGCGCGCTCTGCCTGGTAAGATTTGTAGAGACGATCAACATCCTGCATGCGGTTGTCGACCTCTGTCTGCCATGCCTTGGATAATGCATCCAGCGACTGCTGTGCGTGGGAGTATTCAGGCACCTTCTCGAGAATGTATTTTGAATCTATGATCATGTACCTCTGCGCCATGGCAGACAATGTTCCCGCAACAATAAGGAACAGGGATAAAAGGAGTTTTTTCATCAGACTACAATATTTATTAATGAGGTGAAGATAGCAAACAGATTAATCGGGTTCAAAGCCTAGCATGAAGGTAATCTTCGAGATATCTCTGAAACTGGTATTGCCTGATGCTCTATCAAATCTGTCAAATCCTATGCCATAGTCAAGACCGAGGAGACCGAACATTGGTAAAAATAACCTAACGCCTACACCTGCGGAGCGATTGAGCTTGAAGGGATTGTAATCCTTAAAGCTGTTCCATGCATTTGCCGCTTCGACGAATGCAAGACCGTAGATGGTGGACGTAGGACTTAAAGAGAACGGATAACGAACCTCCGCAGTATACTTGTTGAAAATAGTTGCGTTATTCTGGTACACTTCATAACCACGATGGGCTATGATATCCTTTCCGATGAAGAAGGACTGGCCGGAAAGACCATCGCCACCAAGCTGGAAACGGCCGAAGGGAGAGAAGCCGATGTCCGGATTGTAGTAGCCAAGGAAGCCGTACTTGGTAGCGAGCTTGAATACAAACTTACCGGTGATATTCTTGTACCACTCGGCAGTGAAACGATACTTATGATATTCAATCCACTGGTACTTATCTGCGACACTCGCGGTGGAATAGTCCTTACCGCTTAGCGCACTGAACGGCGGAGTGAACTGCAAAGAGAAGCTGACGTTGGAACCACTACGAGGATAGAGCGGCTGATCGACCGTGTAGCGCGCGAGGACCAGACGGAAGTTGAGGTCGTTGGCGGAGCCATTGTTGAAGTTCTCCAGAAGAGAATATTCGCGTAGCTCATAGTTCTTGTAGTCGATGCCGAAGGTGAATACGAAGTTGTCGTCGGGCCACTTGAGGCGTTTGCCTAAAGAAAGACTACCACCAATTACTTTAAGATAAGACGCGTTAGGATCGCTGCCTACGCCGCCGCCTGCGAACTTACTATAAAGGAAGCTGGTGGTAAGGGCATTGGGCCTGCGGCCTCCGAGCCAGGGCTCCGTGAAAGAGAAGTTGAATGAGTTGTATGTGGCACCGTTGGACTGATAGTTGATGGATAACTTCTGACCATCGCCGATAGGGAGCGGGTCCCAGTTCTTTGGCTTCAGGATGTTCCGGATGGAGAAGTTATTGAACAGGATACCGATGTTACCATAGAAGCTAACACCGCCACCAAAGCCTGCAGAAAGCTGCAGCTGATCGCTGGACTTTTCTACAACACTGTACTCGATATCTACCGTACCATCCTCAGGGTGAGGAGTGGGCTGGGGAGTGATCTTTTCAGGGTCGAAGAAGCCGAGGTTTGATATCTGTCTTACCGAACGGATGATATCCGCACGACTGAATTTATTACCCGGATAAGTAAACAGCTCACGACGGATAACGTGTTCGTTCGTACGATCGTTACCTACGATAGTGATGTTCTTGATGGTGGCCTGAGGGCCTTCTGTGATGGCCATCTCATAGTCGATGGTGTCACCGTAGATGGCCGTCTCGCGGGGCTCTATACGGAAGAAGAGGTACCCGTCGTCCATGTAAAGGCTGGAGATATCCTGTCCGCCGTCGGGGCTTAGCTGCACACCGAGCCGCTTGTTCAGCAGCTCCTGGTTGTACACGTCACCCTTCTTAATGGCAAGGATCTCAGCCAGTGTTTCGTTGCTGTACTTAGTGTTACCTCTCCATGTGATATCACCGAAGTAATACCTGTTGCCTTCCTTTACCTTCAGGTCTATGTTCAGGTTGCCGTTCTTAATGTTATAGACGGTATCCTTAACAACAGCGGCATCTCGGTAGCCGAGGGAATTATAATAATCTACAAGGCTTTGCTTGTCGTCCTGGAACTTTTGTTCGTTGAACTTGGAAGAAGAGAATATGCCTTTGAACCTGAAGTAGGGATCAAGCGTTTCAAGCGTTTTTGATATGGAGAGGAAACCGAAATTGGTGACGTAATCACCGAGCGTGATCTGCTCCCCGGGATAAATGCTCTCCTCATCCGCACGGTGGAGTGTTAGGCGAGGCATTTCCTTGGTGCCCTTGAAGTTGCGCTTAAGACGGGAGTCGGAAGCTACTTCATTGCCTGCAATGGTTATCTGGTTGATCTTAGTCTTGTTGCCCTTTGTTATGTCGAAGGTGAGGATAACAGAGTTGGGGGTGAGGGTATCGGGGCGCTCACGGACGCTGACCTGTACCTGGCCGTAGCCTTTGTCTATAAAGTACCTGCGTATGCGGCTGATGTTGTCCTGCTTGGTGGCGTCTGTGACGACTTTTGACCTAACGAGATTGACCTTATCCTTAAGATCCTGAGCTTCGCTCTTCTTTATACCGCGAAAGTTCCAGCGGCTGAGGCGAGGCCTTTCCTCAATATGGATGTCGAGGAACACGTTATCGCCGACTACCTTGGTAATATCTATTCTTACGTCTGAGAAAAGGTCCTGCTTCCAGAGGTTGCGGATGGCGCGCGCTATGCTCTCATCGTTTGGGAGGCGAACCTTGCCGCCGACTGTAAGCCCTGTGACGGAGAGGAGCAGATCCTGATCGAGGAAACGATTGCCACTAAAAGTAATTCCACCTATGGTATATTCAACAGGTTTGGCGGCTTCGACGGGTGCATTCTGATCCCTGGTTAAGCCACTCTGTCTGTTGCTTCCAGGCATTGCGATCTGTGCGTTCAGGATAGGTACTGCAGAGAGAAAGGTCAGAAGTATGAAGAAAGAACGCAAAATCATTTTATGCATGCTGGGGCGAATTCGTTTGTATTTGTTCACTTGTTTTTCCGAAGCGGCGCTCGCGCTGCTGGTAATTAATTAAAGCATCTACGAGATGCTTCTTACGGAACTCGGGCCAATGCACGGGCGTAAAATATAACTCGGCATAGGCAAGCTGATAAAGCAGGAAGTTGCTGATCCTGTATTCGCCACTCGTTCTTATCATCAGCTCCGGATCGGGGAAATCTGAAGTGTTCAGGTATTTATGAAACAATGCATCATCGAGGTCGTCGGCCTTTACCTTTCCGGCTGCGACATCGCGAGCGAACTTCTTAGAAGCGTCGACTATTTCCCAACGGGAGCTGTAGCTAAGGGCGAGGATAAGATTGACACCAGTATTGGCGGCCGTGATCTCTTTGGCTTCATTCAACTCCTTCTGGCAGGTGGCAGGAAGGCTGTCGAAGTCGCCGATGACGTGAAGACGTACATTGTTCTTGTGCAGCTCGTCTATTTCCTTGCGGAGGGTATTGACCAGCAGTTCCATCAGGGCGTTTACCTCGGCCTGCGGACGGTTCCAGTTTTCTGCAGAAAAGGCGTAAAGCGTAAGGTATTCTATCCCTATCTCCCCACAGGCATTGACGATGTCGCGCACGCTGAGCACGCCCTCATGGTGGCCATAAACACGGTCCTGATTGCGCTCTTTGGCCCATCGGCCATTGCCATCCATGATAATAGCTATATGCCTGGGCAGCTTAGTCCGGTCTATAGCTTCTAAAACATCCATATAGTTCTGAGAATACCCTTTTTGGAAAGGTGGGCAAAGGTACAAAAATAGAAGGATGGTGCAGGTATCAAAATAGGGGGTAGTTAGTTTAACTGTTATTTAACTGCAAGCGTTATGGTTCAAGTGGTTACATATTCCTTTTACGTTTGGCAAGGTAATTCGCCAGTAATGATATCGTCGGTGTGGTGGCGTTTGTTACAAAAGGATGGAAGAAATTGCAATTGGTCCCGTTGCGAGCCGGTAATTTAAAAGAGGAAGCGTCTGTCAGATAATAGGGAGCAGGCGGGCTGAAGCATGGTTAAGGCATGGCAGAGGCTGGGCAGAAGCACTCATGATCCTAGGTTACCCCGTATTTACCCCGTATATACTCCGTATTTACCCCGTATATAAAGCATCCATTAGCCGTAGATGAGCCTATTGATCAGGCTGGCTTGCAGCGGGGAAAGCGTATGTGGATAGCAGGAGTATAGATTGAAGGAGAAATGCTCTATATTAACTGACTGAATGGACTTATACTTGTCGCTTATTCTTAATTAATAACCATCGGGATGATCACCAATTTGAGCAGTCAAAACACCCTTCTTAGTGAGTGGGTGAGAGAGATAAGGGATTCTGAGCTCCAAAATGACCGAATGCGTTTCAGGAGGAACCTGGAAAGGATCGGTGAGATAAGCGCCTATGAGATAAGTAAGGTGTTGCCGTACAAGGAAGTGACGGTGCAGACATCGCTGGGTGAGGCGACATGCTGCGAGCTGGAACAACAACCGGTGCTGGCGACGATATTGAGAGCGGGAATTCCGCTGCACCAGGGGCTGCTGAACTACTTCGACAAGGCTGATAATGCGTTCATTGCGGGGTACAGGAAGCATCACCGGGATGGGTCATTTGAGATAGAGCAGCATTACATTACGAGCCCCGAGCTGCAGGGACGGCCGCTGATCATTTCGGATCCTATGCTGGCTACGGGAGCATCGCTGGTGCTGGCTTTGCGGACGATGCTGGAGCATGAGCAACCCTCTGAGATCCATATAGTTTGCGTGATAGCATGCACGGTGGGCATTGAGCTGGTAGAGCGAAAATTTCCCCAGGTACATATATGGTGCGGAGCTATAGATGATGAGCTGACGGCGCGGGGATATATAGTTCCGGGGCTGGGGGA
>CAMPJV010000025.1 GCA_946886975.1 uncultured Taibaiella sp.
CGGCTGAGGAACGCCATCAGGTAGTGCTCTGTATTCTTTGCGACTGTAGTTTCATGCTTCGGCTCATAAAGGGCAACGTAGGGCTTGTTGTCAAGTATAAAGTGAATGTGCTGCCCCTTGTCAGAGTTGTTGCAGATCTGGCTGTTGTTATCGCCCGTCTGCATCTTAAGTTCGTAGTTCTTTACATTAAAGTTGAAGGAAAGCTTTACAGAATCTCCGGCCGCTGTTGCAGTCACATTCCCCATGCTCAGTTGCGCATTTGGAAACTCCTGGGAGCTATCTATGCGTGTCAGATTAATGGGAGTAGTGGTTTCTACAGTTGTCGTACTATCAGTCATGGTCTCTTCATTAGTGTCTGAAGCCTGGCCCTGACATGCGGAAAAGAAGAGAAGACCTGAGAATACGACAGCAGAAAAGTAAGTTAGTTTGGTTATCATGATTTGAAACTTTCAGCTAAATTACGGCCTTATGACTTATCAATGCCCAGTGCATTTTTCAGAAAATTTTAAGTAATTGCTTCTCCTAATTGAATAGTGGAACTATTACATTTGTTTCCTAATTCGTTACATGCCTGGTTTTGAGCTTTTTGGAGACGCCGAACGCAGAGAAGTGAACGAGGTGCTGGAATCCGGCATACTCGCCAGGTATGGCTTTGATAAATCAAGAAATAGCATCTGGAAGGCGAAAGATCTTGAAAAAGAACTTGCGATTACATTAGGTGGCGATTACGTTCATGCGGTAAGCAGTGGGACGGCCGCACTTACAACAGCAATGATGGCCCTTGGTATAGGAGCAGGACATGAAGTGATCATGCCCACATTCTGTTTCGTTGCCTGCTTCGAAGCGATCGTAACAGTTGGCGCAATTCCTGTACTCATTGATATCGATGAGACGCTCACACTAGACCCGTCCGCGGTAGAGGTGGCGATCACGAAGAAGACAAAAGCTGTGCTTGCAGTGCACACTTGTGGTGCTATGGCCCAGATGGAGGAACTAAACTCGCTTTGCAGCAGGCACAACCTGATCCTGATAGAAGATGTAAGCCAGGCATTTGGAGGCACTTATGCAGGGAAGGCTTTAGGCACAATAGGCTTAGCGGGCATATACTCATTTGATTTTCTTAGTACCATTACCTGTGGAGAAGGCGGAGCCATAATAACTAACGATCCATCCGTATATAAGCGGTGTGATGAATACAGCGATCACGGGCATGATCACCTCGCTGAAGTTAGAAGTAATGATGATCATCGGTACTTTGGAGCTAATCACCGGATATCTGAGCTTCATGCTGCGGTAGGTCTGGCTCAGCTAAGACGGCTGTCGGAAATTCTTGACAGACAAAGGAGCAACTTTGGTCTCCTCAGCAAGTCTTTGAAGGAAGTACCTGGAATAGCTCTTAGAACCGTTCCGGATGAAGCAGGAGATACCTGTACGCACTTGTCTTTCTTTTTGCCTACCGAGAAAATAACCCGGCAGGTGGTGGAGGATATGCAGGCTCAGGAGATACCATGCTTTTACTGGTATGAGAGCAAATGGAACTACATAGCCAAATGGGAGCATCTGAAGAATGGCAGTTGGATGAACAGGCTATACGATGATCATAAGATGGCGATATTGCATTACAGTAACCAGGCGTTTCCCATAAGCGATTCCATCATGAGCAGGTGTATATCTTTGGCGGTAAGTCTTACGTGGACGGAAGAGGAGGCACAAGCGCGGGGAAAGGCTATAGCAGAAATAGTAAGGAACGTAATCATTAAAGATTCTCAACCAGCTTAATACATTCTTCAGGGAAGACATGTTGACTACAGCAGAGATACTAAAGCGGGTAAGGCGCATAGAGATCAAGACAAAGGGGTTAAGCAATCATATTTTCGCAGGGGAATATCATTCCGCCTTTAAGGGGAGAGGTATGTCATTCAGTGAAGTAAGGGAGTACACACCGGGTGACGATGTAAAGTCCATAGACTGGAACGTAACAGCGAGATTCTCTCACCCTTTCGTAAAGGTATTTGAGGAAGAGCGTGAACTTACCCTGATGCTGGTAGTGGATGTGAGCAGTAGTTCCCTGTTCGGTACTCACCAAAGATTGAAAAGAGAGCTGATCACTGAGCTAAGTGCAGTACTGGCCTTCTCCGCTTCTACCAATAATGATAAAGTTGGCGTTATTTTCTTCAGTGACAAGGTCGAAAAGTTCATACCGCCCAAGAAGGGACGTAGCCACATCCTGAGAATTATTCGGGAGCTGATTGCCCTGGAGCCTTCTCAGAAGGGAGGAACAGATATACGGCTGGCACTTGACTACCTGAACAATGTGCAGAAGAAGCGTACGATTACATTTTTGCTTAGCGACTTTGTTAGTGAGCCATATGACAAGGCACTACAGCTGGCCGCCCGTAAACACGACCTGGTAGGGATGCAGGTGTACGACAAAGCAGACAGGGAGCTGCCACAAGCGGGAATGGTGCAAGTGGTGGATGCGGAAACAGGAGAAGTACAGTGGCTGGACACGGATGATAAGTCGGTGAGACTGCAGTACTCGAAGGCATTTGATCAGCAACGGCAGTACTGCATTCAGACGTTCCGGAAGACGGGGGCGTCTTTGCTGACCGTCAGGACGGACGAAGACTATGTGCGCGTATTACAAGGGTTTTTTAAAGGGAGATAAAATGAGCATTTGCAGCAGACCCCATTTACTATCAATATTGTTCTTCACTTTACTACTGTTTACAAAGCAAGTCTCTGCTCAAGGCGATGCTTCAGTAAGTGCTAAAATAGATGCTAATCAAATTCTGGTAGGCGACCAGGCCAGACTATTTATCGAAGCTACTCATAATGCAAAGCAAAGCAGGCTGCACTGGGCAACCATTCCCGATACATTTAATTCTCTAGAGGTAGTCGAGAAGGGGAAGATAGACACTGCCACCAATGGGGACCTTGTGACCTATAAGCAAAGGCTGCTGATCACAGGATTTGACTCGGGGAGCTTTAAAGTGCCGGCATTTGTTTTTTCTGTTATTCCTGCTTCGGGCACTGCGTATACAATTCAGACGGACTCTTTTCAACTGGCCGTAAGTACTGTTCCCGTAGATACTTCCAAACCGTTCTACGGTATCAAGGAAATAATGCCTATAAAGAGCACATGGAGGGATTACATATGGCTGATCATAGGAGGGCTGGTGTTCATTGCCCTTGTCGTGTTTGTCATCTGGTATTTCCGGAAGAACAAGAAGACACCAATACCGGCAGCTATTCCCAGGGGGCCGCAGGAAACATTGCAGGAAAAGACGTTGCGCCTGCTTAATGAACTGGATCAGCAACAGCTATGGCAGAGTAACAGGATCAAGGAATACTACAGCCAGCTCACGGATATACTGCGTAGCTATATAGAGGATCGTTTTCAAACTCCTGCTATGGAGCTGACTACTGATGAGCTGTTAAGCAAGGCAAAGACACACCATGAGATGAGGCATCATTATGATCAGCTTGCTAATACCTTATTTACTGCGGACCTGGCAAAGTTTGCCAAGGCCCAACCGCTGCCACATGAGCACACACAAGCAATGGATCTGACCAGGCAGTTTGTTATTGCGACTAAGCCAACTGTAACTGAAAACCCTCGAAAGCAGTCATGAGCGAACTACTAGACTGGAAGCATATAACCTTTGCACATCCGATCTTCTTCGGCCTGTTGGCGCTTATACCCTTTATGATCTGGTGGGAGATCAGACGACGGAGGACAAACTATCCGGCGTTCAGGCTTACATCACTAACCGGTGTAAAGAATATAAAGCCATCCTGGAGGGTGAGGTTAAGACCAGCACTCTTTGTTCTAAGGGTGCTTAGCCTGGTTGCGCTAACTGTAGCCCTGGCGAGGCCACAATCCAGCAATGTTACAGAGTCCATAGATAGCGAGGGGATTGATATAGTATTATCAATAGACGTGTCAGGAAGTATGCTGGCGGAGGACTTAAAGCCTAACAGGTTGGAAGCGGCGAAAAAGGTAGCGCTGGAATTTGTGGAGGACAGGCCAACCGATCGTATCGGGCTTGTGGTCTTTGCAGGTGAAAGCTTTACCCAGTGTCCCATCACGATAGACCATGATGTACTGAGCGAACAGATATCACAGATAAAGAGTGGGGTGCTTGTAGATGGCACTGCAATAGGAGATGGACTGGGAACTTCTGTTGACAGGATCAGAAGATCGAACGGGAAGAGCAAGATCGTGATCTTACTTACTGATGGGGTAAACAACACCGGCAAGGTGGGTCCTGAGCTGGCTTTGGAAGTGGCCAAGGCTTACAAGGTAAGAGTTTATACTATTGGCGTGGGTACCAGGGGTATGGCACCCTATCCTGTTCAAACTCCATTTGGGATGCAGACGCAGATGCAGGAGGTACAGATAGATGAGCCATTGCTGAAGAAGATCGCGGCTGAGACCGGAGGTAAGTATTATCGTGCGACAAGTAACTCTTCGCTGGCCTCCATTTATAAAGATATTGATAAGCTGGAGAAGACAAAGGTGGAGATCAGTAGTTATAAACACTACGCCGAGCTATTCTTTCCATTTGCGCTTATAGCCATTATATGCCTGTCGCTGGAAATGCTGCTGCGCTACACTGTCTTCAAGAGCATTACCTAGAAGGGCCCCTCCCAGCCTCCCCCAAGGGGAGGAGGTGTCTACGCAGGATTTTATTTCATAGCCTCTTTTTCTTTCTGGAACTGGAAAAGTCTATCGCGTAGGCGAGCGGCTTCCATGAAGTCCAGGTCTTTGGCGGCTTTCTCCATTGCTTTGCGGGTTTGGGCGATAAGCTTATCGAGCTGGGCTGCTGATCTGTAGGTTACTTCGTCTTCTGCCGCCGCAGAGGTGAGCTCTTCATGAATAGCATAGGGATTCTTTTGGTCGTAGCCTTTTATGTCCAGTACCGAAGTCTGCTTAAATATCTGTTCTTTGGACTTGAATACAGTGGTTGGTGTTATGCCGTGTTCTGTATTGTACTTGACCTGCTTGTCCCGGCGTCGGTTTGTCTCGTCGATAGTCCTTTGCATGCTCTCGGTCATGGAGTCAGCATAGAAGATGACAAGACCCTCCACGTTACGCGCAGCGCGACCGGCCATCTGCGTAAGGGAGCGCTCATCACGAAGGAAACCTTCTTTATCAGCATCCAGGATCGCCATCAGGGATACTTCGGGAAGGTCAAGGCCTTCTCTTAATAAGTTTACCCCTACAAGTACGTCTATGTTCCCGAGCCTCAGATCTCTTAGTATCTCTACACGTTCTAACGTATCTACTTCCGAATGGATGTACTTGGAACGGATATTGATACGCTTGAGGTATTTGTCCAGCTCTTCGGCCATACGCTTCGTAAGAGTAGTAACGAGGACCCGGTGATCTCTTTTAACTCTCTTATCTATTTCATCGAGGAGGTCGTCTATCTGGTTAATACTTGGCCGTATCTCGATAGGAGGATCTAACAAACCAGTAGGACGCACTACCTGCTCTACCACTACTCCTCCGCTTTGTTCCAGCTCATATTTGCCGGGTGTGGCACTGACGAAGACAACCTGGTTCAGCATCGTCTCGAACTCCTGGAAGTTAAGCGGCCTGTTGTCTAAAGCTGATGGGAGGCGGAAGCCAAAGTCTACAAGGTTCAGCTTGCGTGAACGGTCGCCGCCATACATGCCACTGATCTGAGGGATGGTGACGTGGCTTTCGTCGATGACGAGGAGGAAGTCGTCCGGGAAGTAGTCAATGAGGCAGAAGGGACGGGAACCCGGTCTGCGGCGATCAAGGAAGCGGGAATAGTTCTCAATGCCACTGCAATAGCCGAGCTCCTGGATCATCTCCAGGTCGTAGGAAACGCGCTCCTTTATTCTTTGTGCTTCGAGTGGCTTATGAATGCTTTTGAAGTAGTCAACCTGTGCGGTCATCTCATCCTGTATCTCGTAGATGATCTGCGCCATCTGGCTCCGCGGGGCAAGGTAGAGATTGGCAGGAAAGACAGCCGCGTGCTGCATGGTGCCTATACGCTTGCCAGTATCCACTTCAAAGCTTTCAATTTCTTCTATTTCATCTCCAAAGAATGTAACCCTATAGCCATAGTCTACATAAGGCAGGTTTATATCTACCGTATCTCCCTTTACTCTGAACGTCCCTCTGCTAAACTCTCCCTGGCTGCGGTTGTACAAAGAATTGACAAGTGCATGCAGGAAAGAATTCCTTGGAATTTTATCACCCTGACTGAACCGGATGATGCTGTTGGCGTATTCAGTAGGGTTACCGATACCGTAGATGCAGGAGACAGAGGCGACAACTATTATATCCCGTCGTCCGCTCAAAAGGCTTGAGGTTGCTCTAAGGCGCAGCTTTTCCAGTTCCTCGTTGATAGACAGATCTTTTTCGATGTAGGTGTCGGAGGTAGGGATATATGCTTCAGGCTGATAGTAGTCATAGTAGGACACGAAGTATTCCACGGCGTTCTCAGGAAAGAACTGGCGGAATTCTCCATATAGCTGGGCAACAAGGGTCTTGTTATGTGTAAGCACTAGTGTAGGCTTCTGGACCTCCTGGATAACATTTGCCATGGTAAACGTCTTACCGGACCCTGTTACGCCGAGAAGCGTCTGAAACTGTTCACCTTCCTTGATACTTTTTACAAGCTCCTTAATGGCTTCCGGCTGATCGCCCGCCGGCTTGTAGGAACTTTCCAATTGAAACTTCATCTTTACAAATTTCCGAATTAATAGGTTATAGTAGCTACCTATCTGCTGCTACAGTAAGCTAATTGTACATAATTAAAAAGAGCTGCCCCCAAGGGCAGCTCTTTTAACATAGTCTAAAAGGTCTTACTTCTTCGCAGGCTTTGGAGCCTTGTTCACAATATCCTTAAGCTGCTTAAGGAAACTATTGTTTGGCTCAATGCCTTCGATCTTATCCATGTAGAATTTCGTCTTTTCAGAATTGCCCTGATTGTAGTAGTAGAGGGCAAGATACTGGTAAGCGTACATGAGATCAGAATTTTTGTGTTCACCGCCGGCACTTTCCCATTTTTCATAGTGAGGCACTGCAACTCCTGTTTTTCCTTCCTCGTCCTGTGCAGCGGCTACACGGCCCCTCCAGTACGTTGCTGATGGCTGGTCAGGATATTTGGTCTCCATGGCTTCGAAAGCCTTGGCAGCAGCCGGATAGTCCTTGGCGTAGTAATGCATGGCACCCCACCAAAAGTAATCTAGCGGCTGAGCATTTGGATATGCGGTTACCAGTTTGCCATACCAAAGAGCCGACTTCGCATAATCTTTTGATGCCTTAAAGCCTTCTGCAATCTGGCGGTAGGTTTCTGACTTATCCACACTAGTGTCCTGTGCAATCGCCTGATTGAGGTAGTAGTCGGCAGAGTCTGAAAGGTTGTTTGCCATTGCCACTTTACCGAACTGCAGGTAATCGAACGGAGTTAGCTTCTTAGCCTCTTGCCTTGCGAAGTACTCCCTAACATTCTGCAGGGCGTTTTGATAGTCCTTGGTTTCGAACTGGCTAAAGCCGAGGATACCATAGAGACCTGGCTTTACTATGCCTTTATTCAGCAGATCCTGCATGACTTTGATGGCGCCTGGGTAATCTTTACTTAGATAAAGGATGTTGCCATAGCTGATCAGGTCGTCTGTGGACTTATCAGAGAGCTCAAGGTATTTCTCGATGTTCTGCTTTGCAAGGTCATACTTTCCTGTCCAGAAGTAGGCGTTTGCGAGGTCGCGGTAAGGCAACGGATTGGTTGGGTCTGCTTCTTTCGCCTTCTGGTAATTCTCAAGAGCAAGCGTATAGTTCTTAGCTGCATACCACAGAGCTCCTATGCGAGAGAAGGCAAGAGAATTCTTAGGATCTTTTGCCGTTACCTTTTCATAGTTGTTCATGGCTTCACCACCACCACCACCACCGGGCAACTGGCGGTAGGCATCTCCCAAAGCAATGCGAATGTCTGCGTTGTCGTTTCTCTCCAAAGCCTTCTTATACCAATCTACGGCCTGCTGTTTGTTGCCTCCATCAGTATAGGTAATTGCATCAGCTGCAAACTTTAGCGGCTCCCATCCCTTCTTGCCGGCTTTGTCGGCTACTATTTGCGCCAAGCGGGTTCCTTCGGCAGCGTTGCCTGAAGCATATGCTACACGAGCAAGGCCGGCCATATTAGCAGCATCTTCGGGGTATTTGGTAAAGATTGCTTTTGCTTCATTAGTATGCTCCAGGCCAAGCTCTGCAAGGCCGAGATAATAATTCGCGGTAGTATTGGTTGCGGCTAACGGAGTAAGTGCAGTCTTAGCAGATTCATAACGCTCGTACTTATACATCTTGATCCCGTCTTCCAGAGACTGCGCCTGAACGCTAAAAGAAAGCGTCATCGCAGCAATAATTACAATAGGTTGTTTCATATTCATTTTGGTTCCGATAATTAGGTATAGTTCTGCCTATATATGATTAATAACGTTGATTATGGGTTGACTGTTGCGTCCCGGAATATGATATTTGTTCTAAGGGGGAAGAGTCTTGCCTGTTTAAAAATTAATTGTCCTCTTTCTCTTGCAAGGAAATTTGCAAAGCCCGTGCCAAGTCCGGGGTACGTTTCTCTATGGATATAGTAAAGATTCCTTGTGAGCGGGTAGTAATTGGGCGCAATGTAGGCCTGATAAGGGCCAAAGAACTTTTGTAATTTCTCGTTAAATACCTGAGCCACCTTTACTGAAGAGATGAAAGCAAGGCCTGCAGGATCTGAAAAATCTGACACATAGCTGACACCGACGAAGCCGATCGCGTTAGGGTTCTTAGCCACGTACTCTATGACAGAGTCGTTGCCTTTTGCGGCATAAACGTTAGCTCCCAGCTTCTGCCCAGGGATTAACGAATCAAGAATATACCTGACCGTGCTGGAGCCCTGATTGTCGAAGACGACTGTGTACTTATTGGCGTATGCGCCTGTAAGTATACCCTTTAGCTGGCTCATGCTGAGCATGCTATCAGGCGAGGCATTGTTGACTACAATAGCGACGGCATCTTTTGCCACAGCCATTGACGTGGTAATGACCTTCTTTTGCTCCATGAAGGTCTTTTCATCAGCTGAAAGTTCGCGAGTGACCAGGATAAGGCGCGCACTGTCGTTCAAGAAGTCTTTGATACACTCGTTCTCCGGCTTGTAGAGGGCGCGGATATGGGCCTCGGGGAAGCTGCTATCAAAGACATTCGTCTGCTGCTGGACGATGGGGCGAAAGGTCTCATCTACCGCAATGGTGATGTTGCCACTGGTGGTGGTATCTGTCGGCTTGTTCTTATCATCGTCACCGCAGGAAGAGAGGACGACGATAAGAGCCAGGAAGATAATGTGGATGAGTCTTTGCACGGTGCGCAAGTTTATGTAATATTTATTTAAGCGAATGTTAGTACTGAGGGTTCTAACAGTAATTTAACAGCGGATGAAAATAGCCTAAAGGAGCGATGGAGAGCGCTACCTTAGAGGCTCCCGCTCACCGGCACCCGAACCCCGGCGGCGTACCTGAGTGATGCCTCTCCACAAGCGGAAGAAGCCGTAAAGGACCATAATGCCGCCCAGGAGATATGCTACACCTGCGTTCAGCTCGATAGCGCCGAAGTACTTCATGTATAGCACTGAAGATCCGAGCAGGAGATAGATGATCCCCATGGCGATGTGTAGACTACCCCTGAATCTTGAGTATGCGTCGGTACGCTCTGTCATAAGCATTTATTACTGGTTACCCTACAAAACGGAAGAAGGAGAGAATTCCATAAGTACGACCGCTGAGGAAAATAGAGTGCGAAGGTAGAAAAACAAAAGAGACTGTCCGAAAACAGTCTCTTTGAAAAAATTGCTAATTGAAGTATTATTTCTTCTTAGCAGCCGTCTTTTTAGGAGCAGCCTTTTTAGGCGCTGCTGTCTTTTTTGGACCAGCATTCTTTTTAGCTGCAGCCTTTTTAGGAGCTGCTGCTTTTTTAGGAGCCGCCTTCTTAGCAGCTGCTTTCTTAGGAGCTGCCTTTTTAGGAGCCGCTTTTTTTGCAGCTGCTTTTTTAGGAGCTGCTTTCTTTGCTGCAGCCTTCTTAGGGGCTGCCTTTTTGGCCGCTGCTTTTTTAGGAGCAGCTTTCTTTGCTGTTGCCATAACTGTGTGAATTTAAGGGTTAAACAAAAAAAACTCTTATGGCAAACAGCCGAGGGGGTTAGGCCTCGGCTGCAGTTGCTGATACTTCTTTTACAGAAATTAATGTTTTTGATCGTGTCTTTCGGAACTCAACGATACCATCAGTAGTTGCGAATATGGTAAAGTCTTTTCCTAAGCCTACATTTTCACCCGGGTGGTATACGGTGCCGCGCTGACGAACGATGATGTTACCAGAGATAGCTGGCTGACCGCCATATATCTTAACACCCAGACGTTTGCTCTGTGAATCCCGGCCGTTCCTTACACTACCTTCACCTTTTTTATGTGCCATTACTTATACTTCAATTTACGAATTTACAAAAAGATATTTTAATTATGCAATATCGTTGATCTTAATTTTTGTAAGATACTGACGATGGCCGTTTGACTTCTGATATCCCTTGCGGCGTTTCTTCTTAAAAACAATAACCTTATCACCTTTAAGATGATCCACAATTTCAGCTTGCACTTTTATTCCGCCGGTCATGGAGATGTTACCCTCCTTGCCAGACATAAGAACTTCTGAAAACTCAACCTTATCACCGGCATTACCGCTAAGGCGATGTACGAACAATGTCTGGTCTTTAGAAACCTTAAATTGCTGACCTGCTATATTAACAATCGCGAACATGACTACCCAAAATATTTCGCGCAAAGGTAACAAAGAATTTCCGTTAACAGCAAATAATTTATTTTAATCTGGTGAGATACTTTAGGTTATGCAGGCAAACGCGATATAAGATGGCTGGGGCGAGGTGAGGGACTTTGAAATATTGTGTGTTGAAGGCGATGTTATCTCCCTGAAGGTTATAGGAAGAGCCTGGTGAGGACCGTAGATGCTTCGGGGCAGAAGCATGGCAGAAGCGTGGTAAAGGCATAGATAAAGCATAGTGAAAGCATAGTGAAGGCATACACAGTAGTATTATTCCGAATACGAAAGCATGAACAGATGGTGGAACTTTATCTGTCAGATTCTGCAGATCAGAATAGTACATTTGTTTTCCTGAGCAGATATAATGAAGATCAAATCTTTTTTAGCTAAGCCTTACGCATCTATAATACATAGTAAGATTCGGAAAGGAATGGCTACAGCGGTTGCCGATCAGCAGTCGATATTGCAGCAATTGATAAAGGCGGGAGGGAAAACGACCTTTGGGAAGGAGCACAAGCTCGGTGAGGCAAAGAGCTACGAGGAGTATAAGCAGGCGATACCTATAAGGGATTATGAAGGATTCAGGCCTTACATAGAGCAGATAAAAAACGGGCAGCAGAACGTGCTGTGGCGCGGGAAGCCTATTTATTTTGCAAAGACGTCCGGTACGACCAGTGGCGTGAAGTATATTCCTATTACTAAAGACTCGATATCCAATCATATAAATACTGCCCGGAATGCATTGCTCTGCTATATGGTGGAGAGTGGAAATACGGGGTTTGCCAATGGGAAGATGATATTTCTGTCGGGATCTCCGGTGCTGGAAAGAGTGGGGAATATACCGACGGGACGCCTGAGCGGAATTGTGAACCACTTTGTGCCTAAATACCTAAGGGGTAATCAGCTACCGTCGTATGAGACCAACTGCATAGATGACTGGGAGGAGAAGCTGGGGAAAATAGTAGAGGAAACGAAGAACCAGGATATGTCGCTGATAAGTGGGATACCCCCATGGATGCAGATGTACTTTGACTGGCTGATGGAGAAAAGCGGGGGGAAGAAAATAAAGGAGCTGTTCCCGAACCTGCAGGTGATAGTACATGGCGGGGTGAACTTTGAACCCTACAGGGCTAAGCTTTTTGATAGCTTAGGCGGACCGGTGGATACCATTGAGACGTTCCCATCATCAGAGGGTTTCTTTGCATTCCAGGATACCCTGGACAAGGAGGGACTGCTGCTGAATACCAACTCAGGAATATTTTATGAGTTTATCCCGGCAGGGGAAGTATTCAATGAAAACCCTACAAGGCTATCATTGGCAGACGTGAAGGTGGGAGAGAACTATGCATTGATCATAAATAGTAATGCTGGCCTGTGGGGATATAATATCGGGGATACGGTAAGATTTGTGAGCACTGAACCGTATCGACTGGTGGTGACCGGCAGGATAAAGCACTATATATCGGCTTTTGGAGAACATGTGA
Organism: uncultured Taibaiella sp.; assembly: GCA_946886975.1. The sequence goes on from CAMPJV010000025.1 coordinate 12,331, forward strand.
TAGGGGAGGAAGTGGACCAAGCTATCCTTGAAGCAGCTAAGGAACACCAGGCCCATATCATAGAGTTTACTGTAGCACCGAGGATACAAGTGGACGGCGAACTGCCTTATCATGAATGGTTCATAGAGTTTGAGAAGACACCGGACGACATGAACGCTTTTGAAGCAGCGATAGACAATCAACTCAGGAGGAAGAATATATACTACGAAGACCTGATAACGGGTGGTATTCTCCAGCCTTTGAAGGTGAGAGTGCTCAAGCGGCAAGGGTTCCAGGAATACATGAAGTCGGAAGGGAAGCTGGGCGGACAGAACAAAGTGCCACGACTGAGCAATGACAGAAATATAGTGGATGCGCTGGAGCAGTGGGTGGTGAAAAGGTGAGTATTAGGATGGGTAGCGTAGGTGAGCTATGAGGCTTTACCTGAGTTATCGGTAGTCGCTTTCAGGAGATCGAGCACGCCCTCCTTTTGCAATATTCTATAGCCTATTCTGTCATTGGAAATTCCGTTCTTCAACTCATAGCTGAAAGAATAATTGCCCTCTTCGGTCATATCTGTAACGAAGTAGGAGAAGATGATCTCCTTTCTGTCGCTGAACTGCTGTGCTACTTCGTAAAGGTGAGTGGACAGGACCATAATATGACGCTGATGGCGGAGGAGGCCATCTACCACTGCTTTGGTGCATTCATAAGCATCGTGGACATTTGTACCCTTAAAGAGTTCATCCATCAGGACAAGATGCGGCAAGGGTTGCAATAGCTTCTGTGCTGTCTGCTTTATTCTCTGAACCTCTGCGAAGAAATAGCTTTCGCCCATTATGAGGTTATCCTCGACATGCATATTTGTGATGATACCCTCGAGGAAGCTAATGTTGTAAGACACTGCGGGAACACCCATGCCAAGGTGCGCGAGCAATGCGCTGACACCGAGGGTTCTCATAAAAGTTGTCTTGCCAGACATGTTTGCGCCGGTAAGCAAAAGGAAGTTGTGTTGCTCGTTAAACTCTATGTCGTACGCCACAGGAACCCTGAGCAATGGGTGGTAAAGACCTTTGGCTTCCATGCAAAGAGGAAACGAAGGCTGAAGTGCGGGGAATGTCCAGTTATTGCTGGTAGTCGCTACGGCTAACGAATGCCAGGCGTCGAGCTTTGCATAGTGGTAAAGCAATCTGTAGACCGGGTTTTTGAGTTCCCGTCTTGCGAGATAACTAAGCCGCGCAACATCTTTGTAGACGGTGTTCTTGTTTACGTTTACTATTTCTGTGGTGAGACGCTGCCTGGATATTTCGTCCCTGACCTCTTCGAGCGTGTTGCGGAGTTTAGGAGGGACATTCTCCATCTCCAGCATATGAGTAAGCTCGATGCAACCTTTCAGGAAATCCGAAAGATGGGATATGGAGAACTGCGTGAAGGAGTACTCATTCCTATTCAATATCTTCTGAAAAAAGGCACCTACTGTGAGCGCTATTCCTGCAGGAGCGGAGCCAGCATGATCGGCACCTTCGAAGAACTTTTCCAACATCACGAGAGTGCCGTTGGAGATAATTTTAGTCCACCTAGTGGGATGGGAGGCGAGGAACTGAATAGACTGCTGCAGGGCGGTCAAATCTTCAAAGCTGGCAGGAGGCGCCAGGATATGCTTCCTGAGCATTTCTTTGCCAGCCTGGGTTACGGTGTGGTCTATAAGATGGAAGATCCCGTCTTCGCCAGAAGAGAAAAAGGAGAGATCTTTGAGCGTGGTTTTATCATTCTGCATTAGCGGTTGAATAAAAGCCTCATGCCTCTCACGTCATCATTTACCCTGCCGTCCTGGTAGGCGACGGTGCCATTTACGAAGGTGTAACGCACGGAAGATGGGAAAGTGTGACCTTCGAAGGGAGACCAGCCACATTTGTACAGGATGTTTTCTTTCGTGACCGTTGTAGTGCCTTGGAGATCTACGAGCACGAGGTCTGCGAAATAGCCTTCTCTTATGAAGCCTCTTTCTGCTAGCTGGAAACATGTTGCGGGGGCATGGCTCATCTTCTCAACAAGCTTTTCGATGGAGAGTTTCCCCTCTTTTACATACTGAAGCATTAAAAGCAAGGAGTGTTGTACAAGCGGCACACCAGAAGGAGCTTGCTGATAATCCTGCTGCTTTTCGTCCCACGAATGAGGCGCATGGTCGGTAGCTATGATATCTAACCTATCGTCGAGCAAAGCCTCCCAGAGAGCTGCTTTATTCTCCGCGGCTTTTATAGCGGGGTTGCATTTTATAAGGTTACCATACCGGGCGTAGTCATCTGCAGTGAAGTGAAGATGGTGAACACAA
>CAMPJV010000026.1 GCA_946886975.1 uncultured Taibaiella sp.
AATGCTTCAGCATCATCCATCACGAAAGAAAATGCCGGACGGGTAATATCCTTCTCATCATTCTGGAAATAGTCCAGTGCCCTGAAGGCTAAAAGATCAAAGAGGGTCGGACGAAGAGTTTTCGTATTTGTTCCTTTTACCAGTAGTGGATCATACTGCTCTATACTTATCTTTTCCAGTTCCGCAGACCTTGATAAAGATGCCTGGTACAGTGCTGATGCACGTTCAAAGAATCGGCTCGCATCCCACTGTTCAAAGTCCGCTATGCCAACGTTATTACTCGTTCTTGTCCTGTCGAGCAGCCTCCATCGGTTCTGCTGGTAGTACGTCCAGTAAAGTTGAGCGGCTATGCTTTGCCAGATGGCGTTGTTGGGGAAGGCAGCGGAACTGGCGAATTGCTCTGCTTTTTTAATTGCATTCTGGTAAGCCTCTTCACTTCTTTGGAACTCTGCGCTGATAAGATAAAGCTGCGCCTTCATCATCTGCACCTGCTGCCCTTTTTGACTAGCCCTGTCATATATGGACTGGGCAATCTTTGCGGCAGATTCAGGGAAACCCCTTTGCAGCAGCGAATCTGCTTTCCTCCACTCGGAACTATATGGTTCTGCCCCGCCTTGAGCAAACAAGAACATGGGAGTAAAAACAAGATAAATACCTAAGAGCCAATACTTCATAAGCTATTTTATAGTAAACATTTATAAGGATGCAGGATCAGCAATCATTCCATAAAAAGCAGGGCTGTTAATCTTCCCATGCAAAAAAGCTGCCAGTATTTCTATCCTATCTACACAAAGAAACAACAGTGGCCAGCCAATAAACGGCCGGCCACTGGATTATTTGGAAAATATTTAGAGATCTAACTTTATCGTGACCTACTTCACCACAATATTACCCTCTACATCCTTCTTAGTGATCTTCTTGTCAGATAGAATGATCAATCGCTCAACGACATTCCGCAATTCTCTGATGTTCCCTGTCCAGTTGTAATCCTGGAGCGCCTTCACTGCATCTGCGTCTATTTCCTTCACCGGCTGTTTGTACTCCTCGCTTATATCCTTTAGGAAATGTTCTATTAGTAGTGGTATATCATCTTTTCTTTCGTTCAGAGAGGGCACATGTATGAGTATCACTCCGAGGCGGTGATAGAGGTCCAGGCGAAACTTCTTTGCCTCTACTTCTTCCATCAGGTTCTTATTTGTAGCCGCCACCACTCGCACGTCCACTTTTATTTCCCGCTCACCTCCTACTCTGGTTATCTTGCCTTCCTGCAATGCCCTCAGCACCTTCGCCTGGGCATCCAGGCTCATATCTCCTATTTCGTCCATGAACAGTGTCCCGCCGCTTGCCTGCTCAAATTTGCCGATTCGCTGCTTTATTGCCGACGTAAAAGACCCTTTCTCATGGCCAAATAGTTCACTTTCAATCAGTTCTGATGGTATAGCCGCACAGTTCACCTCCACAAGTGGTGCATTGCTCCTGTTGCTCAGCTCATGTATCCTTCTGGCCACTAGTTCTTTACCTGCACCATTCTCACCTGTTATCAACACCCGTGCTTCCGTCGGCGCCACCTTCTCTATCGTTTCCTTTATCTTCTGCATAGGTGCAGAAGATCCGATCATTTCACTGGCCTTCGACACCCGCTTTCTCAGCTGCTTTGTCTCCGCCACCAGCGATGTCTTGTCCATCGCATTACGTACAGTTATTAGCAGGCGGTTAAGATCCGGCGGCTTAGAGATATAGTCATATGCCCCTTTCTTAACAGCATCCACTGCGGTCTCTATATTCCCATGGCCTGAAATAACAATGAACGGAACATCAGGCTTTAGCTCCTGCGCTTTCTGTAGCACCTCTATGCCGTCCATCTTTGGCATCTTTATGTCACACAGTATACAGTCATAGTTGTACTCCTCTATCTTCTTTACCCCTTCCGCCCCGTCACCTGCTTCATCCACTTTAAATCCCTCAAACGTGAGGATCTCGTTCAGGGCTTTTCGGATAGCCTTCTCATCATCTATTACCAGTATTGTTTGCGACATGTCTATTTAATTTCTCCTTGGTTATATTTTACTGTTCTCGCTAATTTCCCTTTCTCATCATACTCCTTCCACGCACCTTCCTTTTTCCCGTGCTCATACTTACCCTCTGCCTTCACATTGCCATTTTCATAAAACTCCTTCCATAAACCCGTTTGCTCATTGTTCTTGTACACGCCGAACTCATTTACCTTTCCGTTACCGTGATAAGTAGCCGCCTCACCCTCTATTAATCCATTTCGATAGGTATATTCCGCTGCTTTCTCGCCCGATTCATAATACCAAGTTGTCTTTCCATCCCTTATACCCATATTATAATTGCTCACCTCTTGCGGCTTGCCCGTCGGGTATCTTTTGTTGTACGCACCATGCTTCTTTCCGTCTGAATAGTAAGTTTCTTCACTAATAAAGCTTGTGCCTATCTGGTATATTCTCTGTGGGCCGTCCTGCCGGTCATCCTTATAGTTTTCCACCGATTCGGTATACCCTTGTTGACTCACCTCCATATGGATGCCATTCCTTTTCCCATTTCTGAAGTTTGTCACCTCGCTCGGATATCCTGTATCCCAGTAGGTCACCATCGTGCCTTCAGCTACGCCATTGTGGCGATAGCTTTCAGAGTGAACTACCTTGCCCTTCCTTACCTGAATAAATTCCCAGTTGCCTGGGTCCTTTCTTCTCAATGTGTCCAATGACTGGGCATTTACAGGCTCATAAACTGAACATAAAATGGCGGCCATTAAAAAACATCGTGTATGCCTCATTGTGCTTCAAAGTTTTTAATGAAGCCAATTTATACCATTTGTCCCTTTCTAAATACATACCAGCCAATTTTTAGCAATTCCGAGTCAACATATCGGGTAATTTTGCACTAATAACTAAGTTTCAAAGTGCTCAGAATTTATCCGCGGTGACGTACATCGAAACAATACACAAGCTTAAAGTCAGGTTGACCCAGTCTCTCCCTGGTCCGGCAGCTCACGAGCGGATGCTTGCGCGTGTACTTCCCCTGCCTCTGAAAGTTCCAGAAGATGCCAGACCAAGCGCGGTCCTAAGCCTCTTATTTCCGCTTAACAATGCATTACATGTTCTTTTGATAAAGCGAACGGAAGATGGTCGGGCTCACAGTGGCCAGATTAGTTTCCCCGGGGGCCGGCAGGAGCCCACTGATGCTGACCTTCATGCTACTGCATTGAGAGAGGCCCAGGAAGAGGTCGGCATTATGTCTTCTGAAGTAGAGATTCTTGGGCAGCTAACTCCGCTTTACATTCCGGTCAGCAATTTTCAGGTCTATCCCTTCGTTGCGTTTGCAGAAAAAAGACCTGCATATCTCCTCAGCAAGCAGGAGGTTGCCTATACCATCGAGCTGCCTGTTGAACAGTTCCTTGCCGAAAAAATGAACACGACCGCAACCGTCACTTCCCCCGCCGATCCCTCCTTCAAACGGGATGTCAGAGCTTATAGATTGGAGGATAATACCGTCATCTGGGGCGCGACTGCAATGATACTGTCTGAGTTAGAGCAGATATTCAGAGAGGCGACAAATGTCTAAGCATCCTCCTTGTTCGGAACTGTCCGGAAAACTATGTCCCAAAGAACTGAACTCACTCCAAAGCCTTTCTCAGGTACTTTGTAGTGGTGCAGGTGATGGTTACGCCAAAGGGCCTTTAGAAATCTGGGTGGCGCATAAGCATGTATAGCAAAATGCATAGACCCATAAAGCAAGTACCCAAATACAAACCCCGGGAAGAAGGCCAATGCTTGCCACCCTAATATGAAATGCATTCCCAGGAAGATCAGGGCGGATATGATAAGACTTGGCAGTGGTGGCATAAAAAGTCTTTCCTTATCCCTCGGAAACTCGTGATGAACTCCATGCATTGTATACACGAATTTCTGTGCTCTCGGACTTTCTGCGATAAAGTGAAATGCAAATCGGTGCATCACGTATTCAAACAAACTCCAGAATAAAGCACCGCCTAAAAAATATAGCACTTCCGCGCCAACAGTCAATGATTTGTAGGCTACGCCGTAGTAAAGCATAAAACCTATTATAGGAAGATAAATGCTGTAAATGACCAATGGATGTGTCTTGGTCATCATTTCCATATACTCATTCTGAAACAATCTGGCCTGTCCTTTGTTCTTAATTTTGTCGAAGTGCATGGTATGTTTTCCTGATTATGAACAAAAATAAACTTCCATTTAGCTTTTTGTTCCTTCCTGCTCCTCCTCAATAAGCCATTCAGGCTCATTATTCTTTTGCCTCACTTTGTCTATCCACAAAAGTAATGCCGGTTGTAAAGTCAGGTTAGTTATCATGGCCAGCAGCAGGGTCAAAGAGGTCAGATAGCCCAAAGACTTTGTCCCATCAAAATCCGATAATGAAAATACTCCAAAACCAGCAATGAGAATCAATGATGTATAAATAATGCTTAAGCCCGTATCGCGAATTGTCCTTTTGACAGTTACTGCAATGTTGTCATCATTCCTTATCAGCTCCTGCTTAAAGTTCACAAGAAACCTGATCGTTACATCTATCGTAATTCCCAGGGCAACACTGAATACCAGCACTGTAGAAGGCTTTATTGCTATACCGACCCAACCCATGATTCCCGCAGTAATCAGAAGCGGCACAATGTTGATTACAAAGGAGATCAGTAAAATTTGCCACGATCTGAAAAGCAATACCATACACCCGAAGATCATAATAAAGGCAAGTATAAGGCTGTCTCTTAAGCTGTTGATTATGAACTTACTGCCTTCCAGGAAGACTACACTTGTGCCCGTAAATGTCACGTCATACTTACTGCTGTCAAACAGTTCATAAGTCTTCGGCCTTATGCTGTCTAGCAGCACCGGAAGCCTTTTGCTGCCCACATCTGCCATGCTGATGCTCATCCGCGTCTTCTGCTTAGTGCTGTCCATAAATGCACTGATAAGCTTATTAAACATGCTATTCTTATCTCCTCTTGACCGCAGGTATGGCTGGATGAAGGCTGCGTCAAATACATTAGGTACCCCATAGCTTGTACTGTCCCCATCATAGTAGGCCTGTCTCGCAAACTTTACTCCCTCGGCGAGTGAAAGGGTATGACCGATCTCAGGAAACTGCTTCAGGTACTGTGTAAGGGCATCCATCTTTTCCAGCACGGGCAGCGATACCGCGCCGTTTTTCTTTTTCGTATCTATAACAATTTCCAGGGGCATGACCCCCCTGAAATGCTTCTCAAAAAACTTCAGATCCTGGTAAACAACGTCGTCCTTTGGCAGATCATCCACTATATAGCCCACACTATTGAGGCGAAATATCCCCATAATCGCTAATATGCAAACGGCTATAGTAAAACTATATATCCATCTCCTGTGTCTGAACACCCAATTGGTTATGGTGGAAAGCAGGTTATTCATCCACCGGCTTTCCAGGTAGCTGGTGTGTCTCCCTTTTGGCGCAGGCAAAAAGCTAAAAAGGGCAGGAATAAATATCAGGGATATCACAAAAATAGCCATGATGTTTATTCCGGCCACTAGCCCAAACTCCTTCAGAATTTCGCTCTTAGTAAAGAAGAATACACCAAATCCTATCGCCGCGGTAAGATTGGTGAATAGCGTCACAATACCCATGCGGTCTACCATCCGCAGTAGGCTCTTCATTTTGTTGCCATGACTTTTGTATTCCGCGTGATACTTGTTCAGCAGGTAGACGCAGTTCGGAATACCGATTACTACTATGAGCGGCGGGATGAGTGCCGTCAGCAAGGTTATCTTGTAGCCCAGCAGCTCAATGGTCCCCAGCGACCAGATAACCCCCACTGCCACCACCAGCATAGAGGCCGCTACAGCCATAAACGATCTGAAGAACAGGGCAAGTATGAAGGCGGTAAGAATAAAAGACATGATCAGGAAAAGCCGCATTTCACTCTGAACCTGCGATGCCATCATCGTCCTTATGAGTGGCAATCCCGAATAATGCATGTCCAGCTTATTGTCCTTTCCATAGGAATCACTCAACTGCAATATTTCATCCACCACTGCTGCCCTGTTCTTCGAGTTCAGGATATCCTTGTCTATCCTTATCGCCATCAGGTAGGCCTGGGTCTGCGGATTCCAGAGAAAGCCCTGGTAAAACGGCAGGTTGGTAAACTCCTCCTTCGCATTGCCCACTGCCACAACGGTGGTGTCTGCAGGAATGGATGCTGCAAGGAGTTCACCGCTTGACGTGTCCTTTATTAGCTGCTTCGACGTAGGTACACTGAGCACATTCAAAACACCCGGTACTTTTTCTATCGCATGAACAAGATCCCTGTATGCAGAAAAATGGTCGTCTCTGAAGAACATTTCATCCTGCACCCCAATGACCATCAGGTTCCCATCCTCACCAAATTGCTTCCGAAAGTCTTGATAGGCTATGTACTTGGGGTTGTCAGTTGGCACCGCCCTCGAAAACTCGTAGCTCAGCTCCACCTTCAGTGCAAAATAGCCCATAGCCACTGTAGCTAAGAGTAGCAGCAGCAAAAGTGTAACACGAAAATTAATGATAAAGGCCGCTATGCGATGCCACATGTTCAGGATGAATTGGCGGCAAAAGTAGCGAAACTGGGGAACTTGCCTTTGAGACAGGCAAAAGCCCCGGAGGAGAATCCGGGACGTAATTCTGTATAAATTAAATTAATGCAATTGCGCTAATCCATACGCCTCTCTGAAGATAAAGTACACAGCCCGGTCATCTTTGCTGTTATACTTAGGCGCCTTTCTGTTCATGTCCCAGAGCACCCACTGATCGTTCACCCTTCTCAGGTAATTCACCTGTGTGTAATGATATCCTTTTCCGCTTGCCTTTGGCAGCTTCCGAAAGCTCATCTTCACCACTTCAGCATTTCTCTTTTGGTAGTCGAAGTGCCCGCCAAAGTGCTCCTGCCCAACCTTTACTGTGAATGTAAAATTGTTGTTTAATACTTTCATTATCAGGCGTTTAATCTAAGTTAATCTATACTTATGATTATTCAAAGCCCGTGCCGGAATTGATGAGTTTTGCAGTTTAATTGTAAAACTTTTTCATTTAGTCTCTCTCAGGTCACTAAAAAGAAGTCTGTGGGCATCCCAACGCTCCCCTGGACGTTTGTAGCGAGTTCTCGTGGAGTATACAAGGAGTTGCACTGAGTTTGAAATGGAGAAGTTTTCCTAAACGGGTGCTGTAGATGCCCTGCATCTGTCCTATAGCTTGCGCCTGGTTCAGGTGCTTTTCAGGCTAAATCCGGGATCTTACAGCAACATGAACTTATCGGCATCCTTCAGGAAAGGTAGTCCCTCTCGGGTCTTCAGCAGGGGCTGTTTATCCAGCGTCACTGTTTGAACTACCGCATCATGCCCCGCCTGCCAGATCACATCCCCCAATGGTCCGAAAACGCTGCTCTCTCCTTTGTGGATTATCTCTTTTCCATCCGTACCCACTCTGTTCACACCCACAACATATGCCTGGTTCTCTATCGCTCTCGCCTGCAGCAGGCTTCTCCATGCCAGGCTTCTACGCTCGGGCCAGTTCGCCACATACAGCAGCACATCATATTCCGGCTCTCCGGTATAGCCATTTGTCTGTGGAATTGGAGCCTGCCTGGACCAGACAGGAAAGCGTAGGTCATAACAGATCAACAGATTTATTCTCCAGCCTTTTACGCTCGCAATGAGCCTCTTGCTTCCGGCAGTATAATGCTTGTCCTCATCTGCGTAACCGAACAGGTGACGTTTATCATAAACACCAAATTGGCCGTTCGGCTGCATCCAGATAAGTCTGTTGTAATACTTCCCCTCCTCTTCTATTATCAGGCTCCCTGTAATGATGCAGCGGTACTTAGTTGCCATCCCCTTCATCCAGCTTACAGAGTAGCCGTCCATCGTCTCTGCCAACCGTTCAGGTGCCATGCTAAACCCCGTACTAAACATCTCTGGCAACACTACCACCTCACGCGCTCCTTTGATTCCCGCTATATATGATTCATACTGAAGGAAGTTCGCCTCCTTTTGCTCCCAGGTAATGTCAGGTTGTATTATCGAGATGTGTAACTGGTCGGCTGGCATAAATTTAATATGGTCTACATTTAATATACTATCCGCAATATTAGAGATATGAAACGAATATTACTTCTACTGGCCTTCGCACTCCCATTCATTTCAACAGCACAAGACTACAACCTTTCAGGTAAATGGCGCGAGGTTGCTCGTACAGACCTGAGTGGCAACGCTATGGATATGGGCGATACGATTAAGATCGACTTCCTCACCGGCCAGGAATATACTTGGTTAAAGAAGGGGGGCTTCATTTACCGGGGTACTTACAAAATTGAAGATGGCGCCCTCGACATGGGTTCTCGCTACTTTTCCATTGTAGATCTCAGCCCCAACCGCCTGATCATTAAAGATGAAGGGGCTACTTATGAGTTCATGCCCTACACTGAACCCCCACAGGCAAGACTGGCCCGAGAGGCAACCCCAGCTCCCGTGTCCGATATCCGCCAACTTGCGGGACGTTGGAAGGTCTTCAAAGGCACGAGCTCAAAGACCATGAAAGAAATTGACTATACGACTAAGGTGAAAAGCGTAATGATCTTCGACGCACCAGACACGGACGGCTACATAGGCTATGTATCCGCTGGCAAAGACCCTGAAGGAAGACCTTCCTGGAAAATTACCCGGTACGAAAACGGAATACTTTATACCAATGGGAAAACAGTACGCCTCTTCGAAGTATTAAGAGCAGATACTAAAGAGCTCATCCTCAAAGAAGGTCCTATCACCTATTTCCTTAAGCAGTTTACAGAATAACTTTTCTTCGCTATGTCCTTTGTCAGCTTCACCTCCTTCTGCGGAAGTGAAGTTTTCATTTGCAGCCATTCCTTGCTATCTAAAATATGCTCAACTTTATCTCATGCTGCTAGTACGACACTACTCCTTCGACCTGGAGTTCGAATATCCCTTTACCATCGCTAAAGGAACCAAGACTCACCAGCCCACCCTCATCGTGTCCCTCGGCTTGGGCAACCTCACCGGCTATGGAGAAGCCCCGGCTATACACTACTACAATGTTTCAGTGGAGGGAATGATTGAGCTTCTTGAGGCGAAGAAGCGGGTCATTACCTCTTATGCTCTTACAGACCCGCAGCGCTTCTGGCATTTCCTGCACCATCTTCTGCCCGAGCAGCATTTCCTCATAGCCGCTTTAGATATCGCTGGCTGGGACTTGTTCGCACAAATGCGCCGCAAGCCTTTATACCAGCTGCTGGGCTTGCCGTGGAATAAAACGCCCTTGACAGACTATACGATCGGAATAGACACAGCCGAAAAGATGGTGGAGAAGCTCAAGACTCATCCTGCGCCCATCTATAAAATAAAGGTTCAGGACAGCAGTGATATAGACATCTTGCGCGCCCTCCGTGCAGTATCAGACGCACCGTTCAGAATAGATGCCAATGAAGCCTTTAGCTTCGAGTCTGCGAAGCTGCTCCTTCCCGAACTGAAAAGCCTTGGAGTAACAATGATCGAGCAACCTTTACCAAAAGCCGACTGGGACGCGATGAAAGAACTAAAGGCCCTTTCTCCGATCCCTCTTTTTGCAGATGAAAGCTGTGTTACAGAAGATGACGTGCAGAAATGCTTTGACACCTTTCACGGGATCAATATCAAGCTCACAAAGTGTGGGGGCGTCACGCCCGCGTTAAGAATGATACAGGAGGCAAGAAAATCAGGCCTGAAAGTAATGATGGGCTCAATGAATGAAAGTACCATCGGCAGCGCAGCCATAGCCAATCTCCTTCCCCTGCTCGACGACGTAGATGCGGACGGTCCTTTACTCCTTAAGGAGGATGTAGCCACCGGCCTTCACTACGATCATGGAAAAATATCCTTGAGCGGCCATCCCGGCCTGGGCATACAGTTCTTCGGAGAAAAGAGAGCCAAATAGCCCTATTTTTGTCCGAATGCAGATTCTGAAGAATGTCTCTCTGAAGCCGTATAACACTTTCGGGATAGACCTCCCGGCCGAATACTTTGCCGAGCTGACCACGGAAGAACAACTACAGGAGTTAACCGCCAATCAGACCCTTCCTGTCAATAGGCGCATCCTTGGTGGCGGCAGTAACATCCTGCTCACCCAGCCGGTCGAAGGTCTGCTCATAAGAAATTGCTTAAAGGGGATTACAGTTGCAGAAGAAAATGATGACCACCTCTGGCTTGAGGTTAAAGCAGGTGAAATATGGCACGACCTCGTCCGGTACACCATCGATAATGACCTTAGCGGCCTTGAGAACCTCTCGCTTATTCCCGGTTGTGTTGGCGCCGCTCCTATGCAGAATATTGGTGCCTACGGTGTTGAGGTGAAGGATTCGATAGAGAAAGTGATCGGCTGGCACATGCAAGAAAAGGATTTCATTTCTTTAAATAACGCTGAATGTCATTTCGGCTACCGGGACAGTATATTTAAGCATGAGCTCAGGGACAAGGTGGCTATTACCTCGGTCACTTTCCGCCTCAACAAGCATCACTGTCTCAATACCAGCTACGGTGCCATTCAGCAAGAACTGGAGCTAATGGGGGTTACCGAGCCTTCCGTAAAATCAGTTTCCGAAGCAGTCATCGCCATCCGCACCAGCAAGCTTCCAGACCCAAGGCAAATTGGCAATGCTGGTAGCTTCTTCAAGAACCCTACCATCCCTGTTGTTAAATTCAACAGCCTTCGCAACCAGTACCCGGGCATGCCCTCATATCCCGTCAATGAAGAGAGTGTAAAAATTCCAGCAGGCTGGCTTATCGAACAGGCTGGCTGGAAAGGCTATAAAGCTGGCGACGCAGGTGTCCACCAGAAGCAGGCTTTAGTATTGGTAAACTACGGCAACGCGAAAGGCAGCGATATCCTGAAGCTCTCTGGCGATATCCTCGCATCTATAAAGGACAAGTTTGACATAGACCTGGAAAGGGAGGTCAACATCTGGTAGTCTTTTATTCCTGTAGCAGAGGAAGCTTAATGAAGAACGATGTACCCTTTCCCCGCTCTGTCTCAAACCATATCTTGCCCTTCCAGAATTCAATGATCTTTTTGGTCATCGCCAGTCCCAATCCGGTTCCGGAACCTTTTGTTGTAAAGTAGGGACTGAATATCTTTTCCACTAGCTCAGGTTCTATCCCATTCCCATTATCCGTTATGGTAATTATCGCAGAATGATCTTCGCGCTCCAGCGACACACGCACATTACCTTCCCTGTCCTCAGGTATAGCTTCAACAGCATTCTGCAACACGTTGGTGAGTACTCTCAGTAGCTGGCTCTTGTCTGCATACACCGTCATAATTTCGTCAGTGCTGTCGATCTCCACTTTGGTACTTGTGTTATTCAGGTACAGCTCAGCCGCTTTATACAGAAGGCTTTTCAGGTCTATCTCCTCCGGGTCCGCCTCCGGCATCTTTGCAAAATCAGAAAAGGCTGACGCAATATGTGACAGGTTATCTATCTGCTCTATCAGCGACTCCGACACATTCTCTGTAAGCTGCCTTGCATTCGGGTGATTTGTTCTTAGCGCCTGTTGCAGGTATTGAATGTTCAGCTTCATAGGCGTAAGAGGATTTTTTATTTCATGCGCCACCTGCCGTGCCATTTCTCTCCATGCGCTCTCTCTTTCGCTTTGCGCCAGCAGTATCGCGTTCTCTTCCACCTTTTTCACCATTTTATTGTATTCCCCTATCAGCAGCCCTATTTCATCGTCATACTTCCATTCCAGTGGTTCGTTCTGCTTCAGGTTAAACTGCTTGAATCGCTCAATGATCATCTGCAGCCCCCTTGTCAGCCAGTCCGTTATCAACACCGCCAGGACGCTGGACACGAGGAATATAAACGCATAGAGGTTTATCAGAGCTACGAGGATGTTGGATATCTGGTAGTTCAGCTCCTTCTCAGACGCAAAGAACGGCACGTTGATATACCCAAAAGCCTCACCCCTGTCATTCCTTAGTGGCACATAGCACGACAGATATTTCAGCTTTCCTATCTGCTCTTCCTCTATCAGTATGGTTCTGTTCTGCTCAGCAAGTTCGTAGTATGCATAAGGCATCATTATTCTGTCCAGTATCTTCTTATTGTATATATCGTCCTGCGAGGTAGCCTTCAGGCTGCCAAGCGAGTTATAGATATTCACATCAATACTCTGGCTATTAGCCAGCGCCGCAATATAATTCTTGAACTCCGGGCTATCCGACTCTGCATGAAACTCCACAGGATCAGGATCGACGTTCGCTGCTTTCAGGTACTGCAGCACGGATCGTTCTATCACCTGCATGGCCGCCCTTAGCTTATTCCTGTTGCTATCATCATACCGGTCCACAAACACCCATATTGTCACCGCTCCGATTATCAGGTAAGAAATAAATACAACCCCCAGCATCCCCAGGTGTATCCGCTTTCTAAGTGTCAGATGTATAAGCTTCTCCGAGTCTCCCCTCTTCAGCACATACTGGAAGTACAGCCTGAAGATAAACGTAGTAAGTGCAAATACCATCAGTACACCCAGCATGTAGGAGAACAAGGTAATTCCCTCCAGCCACGACTTCTGGTTCTCTACTATCGATACGGTTTTCTCTTTATCTACCTTATAGATGTAAACAGTATAGCCATCTCTTTCCAGCGTCCGGAGTGTGCCTGGCTTTAAAGCATCCCTACGTCTATATACAGGAAAAGGGAAGCTGTTCACTCGTGTTATCAACTCTCTCCCTACATAGATGCCATAAGTGTAGTTAGCATTCACAATATTCTCCTTCACTCTCGCCGGCTGAAGCAGTTCTGGATATACCGAAGCCGTAGCAGCACGTTTCAGCGTCATGTCGATAAACACATAGCCAAGGCTGCTTCCGTCAGCCGCTCTTATAGGAATAGAGGCCAGGTAGTAGTGTGCATCCTTCGCATTCTCTCTGTAGAAAAGATATTTACTTTCAGTGGGCGCGGCATTGTTAAGTTCTTCATAGAAATAGTTGATGCCGACCGGGTCCTTGTTGTACAGCGGCATTCCTTCTTTGTCATACAGGTAAACCCCCGCCTCATATTTATTGAGCTGCCCGCGGAAGAACCTTGTGCCCAGGTGTTCATCTATGAATGTCCTGTCCTCCTCCGTGGGCATTTGAAAGTAGTCTCGTAGCACGGCGTTTGTCGCGATGCTATCTGCAATGTCGGCAAAAAGGTACTCCATCACATCGTCCTGCTGCCTTACAATGTTCTCAGCAAAAAGCCTCCTTCTATCCTGTTCCTTCACTTTGTTGAAGTGCTGCACCGCCACGGTGGAAGAAAGCGCAATAAAACCTGCCCAGAATATCATGTTGGGAGCAAACAATCCCGACTTCGGCTTGAATATTCTTAGGTCCTGGAGAATAACGAACAGCAGCAGCCATCCGTAAGAGTAATATTCATACTGATGTTCTTTCCCCTCCACCTCCAGCAGGAAGATCAACCCTACCAGAATGATAACCAGGTACTTCAGCCAGGGTCTTTTCACCTGAAGCGAAAGGATGGAATTCAGGTAGTATACCATCAATCCTGCGCAACACGCAATAAGTCCGATAGCAAATAACCCAACTATTGTATAGCCGTTGATAGTAGTAAAGTCGCTTACGTCAAATGATATACTTGAGTTAATGATCAGGTTCCTGATGATATCAACTGGCCCGAAGGCTAATAGCCCTAATACCATGGAAAACAGCACAACGATTCCTCCCTGCGCATACCTGTTCCCCTTCTTTTTACTGATTGCAGAAGGGCGTACGTATCGCAGCAGATACACAATGATCCAAAGCGCGCAAAGAATAACAAGAAGCAGTACTCCCAGCGATGGAAAAACAGAACTGGAAGCATAGAGCCTCGGGGAGAAAAGAGATACTTCTCCTAGATTAAAGGGTGGTCCAAAAAGATAGATAATCCCAAGGAACAGCCCGATAGCACCGCCAATTAGGGCCAGCCCCCACTTTGCTTTATCACTCCTCCCAAAATGAACAGCCAGTAGATTGATCCATGTTATTGTCGCAAGCAGTGCAATGAGCAACGCTGCCACGAATAGCTTGTCAGGTATCCACCTTGGCAGATCGTGTTTCTTAAACTGCAGATGAAACATCGGCTGACCATTGGCATTGGTTACAGCATAGCTTCCGGGCAACTTTTGCTCAGTCACAACAGTGCTTACAGGGATGTAGCTCGCAGCAGTAAACGCAGATCGTAAATACTCGTTCTGGAACGGATAATTGGCCGCTATGGGGAAAAGCACTACAACGTATTGGTTGGGCTGCAGGTAGGGGAGCCGCAGGCACTGTTTATAATACACCCCGTTATTCCTGAACAACGAGTTGCTCTCCTGCATCCCCGAGTCCTGCACGCAGGTACTTACTACGTTGTTGCTGTTCCAGAATACGAGGTCCACCGCATCTTCAAAAGCATATATATAGAATGGTTCTTCCGAAAGCTCATTCACCTCCTCTATACTCAGGTTGCCGGAAAACATCTTCCTGAACACACTGTCTCTTGT
>CAMPJV010000027.1 GCA_946886975.1 uncultured Taibaiella sp.
GTATGCGCATTCGCTGATGCATACTGTGATGGACAAGAAGGATTTTTGCATGGAGCTTATCCAGCCAAAGCTTATCAACTGGGATGCCGAACGTGTAGCCCTCATTGACCTCCTGTTATTGCGAATGGGTGTATGCGAACTGCTTTACTTTCCGACGATACCCACCAAGGTTACGATAAACGAATATATAGAGGTAGCAAAGCTGTACAGCACTCCCCAGAGCGGTCAGTTCGTAAATGGCGTTCTCGACAATATTCTGAAAGACCTGGAGCGGGAAGATAAAATACGTAAACAGGAACGTACCCGTAAATCTTAATTTTGCAGGAATGAGGAGAATTACTTTTCCATTAAGTATGTTATTTGTTTTTGCACTTGCATGCAATGAGCCCAATCAGGAGAAAGAAAACAAGAACCTTCTGCCAACAGATCTCGTTACTAATCCGCGATCTGCGGCTGGTACGGACACGGCCGCCCTCAATTCTATGGCTACTATGGAATTTAAAGACTCTGTAATGGACTTCGGGGCCATAGTGGATGGTGAGGTGGTTACCAAAGAATACGAGTTTAAGAACAATGGCAAATCTCCCCTGATTGTGAGCAATGCAAATGGATCCTGTGGCTGCACTGTTGCGGACTTTCCTCGTAAGCCGGTAGCACCGGGAGAATCCGGTGTCATAAAAGTTCAGTTCAACTCCGCCGGGAAAGTAGGTCATCAGGAGAAAACTGTTTCGCTAACCACGAACTCAAAGAGAGGTGTACATATCCTTTATATCAAAGGTGATGTGAAGGCTAAATAATCAATCAATAAATCAATAAAACAAGCATAATGTTTCTAAATCTTCAGACAGTATTGTTTCAGGCCGGTGGACCAAGTCCTATGCCATCATTGTTCATCATGGTAGGGATGATCGTGGTTATGTATTTCTTCATGATACGACCGCAGGCAAAACGTGCTAAAGAACAAAAGAAGTTTGCCGAGAGCATCAGCGCAGGCGAAAAGATCATCACTACAGCAGGCATTCATGGTACAATTACTCGGGTAAATGAGGACGGAACCCTGCAATTAGAAGTAGGCCGCGGTAACTTCATGATCATTGAACGTAGTGCTGTTTCAATGGAAATGACAGCTGCGTACCGCAAGAGAACCGATGCTGCCACAGCAGCCCCAGCTACGACTAAATAAAATATCCGGACAATGCTGAAAGTAGGTATCACAGGAGGCATTGGATCAGGAAAATCTACGGTATGCCAGGTGTTCGAAACACTTGGCATACCGGTGTTTTATGCAGATACTGCAGCCAGGTACCTCATGGAACACGATGCTGTGCTGATCGACAACATAAAGCAGCTATTCGGGAAAGACATATACAGTAATGGCGTTCTCCGGCGGGACAAGATAGCCGCTATAGTTTTCAAGGATCCTTCTGTCCTGGGAAAGCTCAACTCGATAGTTCATCCGGCAACGATCAAATACGGCAACGAGTGGATGCAAAGCCAGACAACTCTTTATGCAATAAAAGAAGCAGCTATTTTCTTCGAGAGCGGCAGCAACAAAGGGATGGACATAATGATAGGTGTCTACGCCCCAGAGCAGTTAAGAATACTCCGCGTTATGTCGCGCGACCATGTGACGCAGGAAAAGATTATTGAACGCATGTCCCGTCAGATGAATGAAGAGGACAAAATGAGGCTTTGTGACCATGTCATTACAAACGATGATGTCACTGCGGTCATTCCCCAGGTGCTGTCCATCCATACCGAACTCCAGCGAAGGACCCTGAATACCGAATCTGCAAAATAAAAGAGCCACTACATCGTAGCGGCTCTTATATTTTATCTTCTAAGTACCAAGTACTAAATCTAAGTACCAAATACTAACTACTTATTACTCATCGTCTTCTTAGCTTCAATGCTGAGCGTAGCATGTGGCACCGCGCGCAGACGAGCCTTATCGATAAGTTTACCGGTAACACGGCAAATACCATAAGTCTTGTTCTCGATACGCATAAGCGCTTTCTCAAGATGGTTGATGAACTGGATTTGGCGGCTGGCAAGCTGAGCTAATTGCTCGCGCTCCATTGCACCGCTACCATCTTCCATGTTCATATAACGGTTCTCAGTGTCTTCTGTTCCCGCTTCGTCCTTTCGGGTTATCAATCCCTGCAGATAGCTTAGTTCTTTACGTGCTGCTTCAAGGCGACCTGCTATCAATTCTTTAAATTCGTTCAGTTCCTCATCGCTGTAGCGATACACTGGTCCTTGGTTTTCCACTGGCTGATCTAGTATTGAGCGTGTATAATCTGGTTGGTAATTAATCATTGTCTTTCCCGCATCGTCACCCTTTTTCCCTTTGGTATCAAGGCGGCGATGGGCTATTATTACGTTAGGCTTCTTTTCCTCACGGACAGCAGAACGTGTGATAGTTGGTCTTATTGCCGGGCTCGGTACTGTAGACCCTGCCTTTACAGGCCTTTGAGCCTCAGCAATCTTGGCCCTCAAAGCGGCGGAATGAGCCTTTACGGGAACCTTCTTCGCTTTGGCCACTTTTGCCGGCTTCTCTGGTTTCACAGGTAAGGCCTTCTTTACAGGTTCAGCAGCTTTTACTGCAGCCGGAGCTGGCTTCTTTGCAGCTGGTGCAGGTTTAGCTGCTGGCTTCTTGGCAACCGGAGCAGCTTTTTTGGCTACTGGAGCTGGCTTAACGGCCGCTTTCTTGGCGACCGGCGCTGCTTTCTTTGCAGGAGCAGCTTTCTTTGCAGGCGTAACTTTCGTCGGAACAGTCTTACTTGTCTTCTTATTCACAGGCTTTTGTTTTTTTAACTCAACTTTCTTTACCGGCGCTGTCTTTTTTGCCGGGGCCGCCTTCTTTACCGATGCTGCTTTTTTCGCCGGCTTTACCGACTTTACTACTCTTGCAGGAGCAGATTTCTTAGCCGGGGCCGCTTTCTTAGCTGGAGCTGACTTCTTAACAGGAGCAGCTTTTTTGACAGGCTTAGCTGGGGCTGCCTTCTTCTTTACTGGGGCAGCGGCTTTCTTTATAGGTTTTGCAGGAGCTTTTTTAGCACCCTTGTTAGCTACAGGCTTTGCGGCAGTCGCTTTCTTAGCGGCTGGTTTAGAAGCCTTTGTGTTCTTTGTAGCTTTTGCAGCCGGTTTCTTTTGAATGGCCATGGCTCTATGTATTTTTAGATATTAACACTTTTAACGTTGCCTCATTGACCTCTATCTCAGTTCCGTTCTGTACATGCGGCACTATCTGTATATCATCTGCCAAAATCTCAGCGCAAATATAATCGCTAAAATTTATTATTGCAGACTTTAATGGTTCATAATCTTCGATCTTAACTGCTATTCGATCAGTGACTTCCAACCCGGTTTCCTTCCTGATTCTCTGGATCCGGTTCACTATTTCACGGGCGTTGCCCTCGTCCTGCAGTTCTGGTGTTACAGTAATATCCAGAGCCACCGTCAGGTTGTCCTTATTGGCCACTGACCAGCCTGGTATATCTTCTGCAATGATCTCCACGTCTCCAAAATTGATTTCAATGGTGTCGCCGTCTACGGCTAAACTGTAAGTCTTGTTTCGTTCTAAAGTGCTGATATCATTCTGGCTCATCTGGGTAATGGCGGCAGCTACTGCCTTCATCTTCGTACCCATCCGAGCGCCTAAAGCCTTAAAATTCGGTTTAAGTTTCTTCTTTATAAATCCCTCTGTATCAACAAGGTATTCAAATGCCTTCACATTTACCTCATTTTTTACGAGGCTTTCTATCCTCTGTATTTGCTCTTTCATGTGCTTGTCCAAGACGGGGACAAGTATCTTTTGCAAGGGCTGACGCACCTTAATGTTCACCTTCTTCCTGATAGATAACACCAGGGACGAGATGTCTTGTGCCAGCTGCATACGTTCCTCAAGCTCATTATCTATAATGTCTTCGTCCGCTACCGGGTAGTCACACAGGTGAACTGATTGGAACTCAATACGCTTTGTCACTACGTTCAGGTTCCTGTAGAGCCAGTCGGCAAAGAACGGTGCTATGGGAGCCATGAGTCTTGCCATGGTTTCCAGGCACTCGTATAAGGTTTGATAGGCGCAGATCTTATCGTGCTCATACTCTCCTTTCCAAAACCGGCGGCGGCAGAGCCTTACGTACCAGTTACTTAACTGCTCGTCCAGGAAGTATTCCATTGCGCGGCCGGCCTGAGTAGGCTCGTAATCATCCATATAGCCTACCACATCCTTTACAAGTGTGTTTAAGGCAGAGATGATCCACTGGTCTATTTCGGGTCTCTGGTGGACGGGTATATACCTTTCCTTGAAGCTGAAGCTGTCTACATTGGCATATAGGGCAAAGAACTGGTAGGTGTTGTACAATGTGCCAAAGTACTTCCGTTGAACCTCTTTAATGCCTTCAGTATCAAACTTTAAACTGTCCCAAGGCGATGCGTTCGTTATCAGGTACCACCGTGTCGCATCAGCGCTATACTTCTCTATTGTTTCAAATGGATCAACTACGTTGCCGATCCGCTTGCTCATCTTATTACCATTCTTGTCAAGCACCAGTCCATTGGAGACGACGGTCTTGTAAGCTACACTGTCGAACAGCATGACTCCCAAAGCATGCAGCGTGTAGAACCATCCTCTTGTCTGATCTACTCCTTCAGCTATGAAGTTTGCAGGGAAGTTATGCTTCAGCTCGGTTTTCGGGTGGGCACTAAATGGGTAGTGCAGTTGTGCATAGGGCATGGCCCCGGAATCAAACCACACGTCCACAAGGTCCGGCTCCCGGTACATCGCCTTTCCACGGCTGTCCACGAGAATGATCTGATCAACCTGGGGTTTGTGCAGGTCGAGCTTACCCTCGAGGGCTGTGTATTTATCGAAGTGGGTTATTCCGAACTTGTTAGTAATGTTGGCGATCTTGTTTATGTTCACCACTCCACCCTGCCATTCTTCTATCACCTCAAGGAGCTGGTTCATATCCAGCTTCTTATTGGCCTTCTTTACTTCTTCAAGCAGCTCATCTATGCTTCCTACGCACTTAGTTTCGGCGCCATCTTCGCTCACCCATACAGGTAAAGGTGTGCCCCAGAACCTGGAACGGCTGAGGTTCCAGTCGACCATATTCTCCAGCCAGTTGCCGAATCTGCCTTCTCCTGTAGCCTTAGGCTTCCAGTTAATGGTCTTGTTAAGTTCAATCATCCTGTCCTTCACCGCTGTGGTTCTTATGAACCATGCGTCCAGAGGATAGTATATAATAGGCTTATCCGTACGCCAGCAGTGCGGGTACGTGTGTTCATATTTCTCTACTTTAAAGGCCTTCCCGTCCAGTTTTAGCTTTACAGCTATATCTACATCTACATCCTTCCAGTCCGGATCACTCTTATAGTTCTTTACGAAGCGGTGCGAAAACTCACCTGTATACTCGTTGAACTTCCCTTCCTTATCAACCATGGTAAGTATACCGAGGTTGTGCTTCTTGCCCGTCTTAAAGTCATCCGCACCGAACGCGGGAGCTGTATGCACGATACCCGTACCGTCCTCAGTAGTGACGAAGTCTCCGGTTACTACTCTCCAGGGGTCTCCTCCTGCTACTTCACGGGTATTGCCATCGAAGGAAAGTAGCTGCTCATATCGAATTCCCTCCAGGTCCTTGCCTTTGAACTCAGCTATAACCTGCCATGGCAACAGCTTGGTCTCGGCAGAATAGGCTGAGAAGTCAGCATTTTCACCTTCTGGTTTAAAGTATTTACCTACCAACAGCTTAGCGAGTATCACATTTGCCGGCTGGTGAGTATATGGATTAAAGGTCTTTACTAATACGTAATCTATTTCCGGCCCAACTGTCAGTCCGCAATTTGACGGCAGCGTCCAGGGTGTTGTCGTCCAGGCCAGGAAGTGCACAGAAGCCCCATCCCAACCTTCCCCCAAAGGGAAGGAGGTGTTTGTCCAGGCTTGCGTTGCCTTTTCCAGCAGTTGGGTTGCCAAGCCTTCGCCATTCAGCATGCGGAACATGGCTACCACTGTAGTATCCTTTACGTCCTTATAGGTGCCAGGCTGGTTGAGCTCATGGGAGCTGAGGCCGGTACCTGCGGCTGGTGAATAAGGCTGAATGGATACACTCTTATATAAGTAGCCCTTCTCATGGAGCTGCTTCAGCGCCCACCATAGGGTTTCTATGTATTTGTTATCGAAGGTGATGTATGGGTCGCTCATGTCTACCCAATAGCCCATCTTCTTCGTGATGTCTTCCCACTTGTCCTTGTACCGCATTACTACTTCGCGGCACTTCTTGTTGTATTCTTCTACCGTGATCTTTACGCCTATATCTTCCTTAGTGATGCCTAGTTCCTTCTCGACGCCAAGCTCTACAGGCAACCCGTGGGTATCCCAGCCGGCTTTACGCTTCACCTGGTAGCCCTGCATGGTCTTATAGCGGCAAACAAGGTCTTTTAGCGTACGTGAAATAACATGGTGAATACCAGGCATGCCGTTAGCGCTGGGCGGGCCTTCGTAAAAAACGAACGGCTCACTTCCCTCACGCTGGTCAACGCTCTTCTCAAAAGTCTTCTCTTCCTCCCATTTTTGCAGGTATTCCTGCTCTATGAAAGGTAGACTTAACTGCCTGGATTCCTGATATTTAACCGACATGGACTACGCCCTAATCTAAAAATAAGGGTGCAAAGGTACTGAAATATATTAGATTAATTGGGGGTTAGACTATGTTAAAACCCTTTGGGGATAAGCTGTGAATAGGCAATCGCATGAACTGCAGGCCAATAGAATACGCCTGGATTTTCAGTGCAGTCGATCCCCTCTTGGAGCCAATAGCTCCATCACCGTCGTTTCCACCTCCAGCCAGCGTGTCCATGCTTCCCTCACTTTCGCCAGGGGGAAGTACAGCTCCGCCAGCTCGATGAACAACCGGTAGTGCCCTGCTTCTGAAACCATGAACCTATAATAGAACTTTCTAAGGTTTTCATCGTCGAGCTCTTCGGACAGCAGCCTGAACCGCTCGCAGCTTCTCGCCTCTATGAGGGCACATATCATCAGTTTGTCTAATAGCCTGTCCTCTCTCGATCCTCCTTTCTTCTGATGCCCGATAAGGAGATTCACATAATCATCCCTCCTCTGCCCGCTCAGTTCATACCCCCTCTTCTTCATCTCCGACCACACCATCCTGAAATGCCCCCACTCCTCCGTCACTATTGGCGCTAGTGCATTCACCAGCTCTACCTTATCAGGATAAAGTTGAATAAGAGAGATACATTGAGTTGCAGCCTTTTGCTCACAGAACGCATGGTCGGTCAGTATTTCCTTCAAAGAAATGGAAGCCAGGTTGACCCACCGGGGATCAGTGGGCATCTTCAGGCCGAGGATAGAATTATCAGCAGTACTCATAATAGATGCAAAATACTAACAGTTGGGGGATCAGAGCCATGCGTTCCATCGAGCAGGGGTAGCAAACCAGGATGAGCTGAAGATGAGGCCGAGCAAACAGGGGGTAAACCCACGGGAACTCCGGTGCAATACCGGTGACACTCCGCTGCAACTCCAATGATATTGCGGGTACCTTGGTGTTTATTATAATATGACTTAGAAAGGGTGAGCAGTATGCTCAGCATGAGGGCGCATGTACCCTTTGGGAGCCATGCTGGTGGATTGCCATGAGCGGGGCCGCAAGCCTGAAGACAAAAAGAGTGCAGGTCTAACGGACCTGCACTCTTTTAAGCATATAAATATGATATGAACCTACTATAGAAGCTTAAAGTCTCTTGATAGCACACCCGATGCTCTTGGTGCTATTCGGATCAATCGGTTCGCCAGCCACCATATTATCGATAGCTGTCTTCAGGAAAATGGACTTGGACTCTGCAGGGTTTGAAGGATTGTCCTCCATTGCTCCCTTGTATACCAATGTGCCGGTGCCATCAAACAGAAAGACTTCCGGAGTGCGGGTGGCGCCAAAAGCATCAGCTAATGCAGATTTATCGTCCATGACATAAGGCACTTTATACCCTTGCTTTAGCGCATATTTCTTCATCTCCTTGTAGGAATCCTCATTCCCTCGCTGCGCTTCATTTGAATTGATGATGATCATTCCTATACCGCTGGCTACTGCGTGCTGCACCATCTCTATGGTTCTGGACTGAGCCTTTACCACATAGGGACATGTATTGCAGGAAAACATCACCAATAATCCCTTCTTTGTCTTCACCATGTCCAGCGACACCTTTCCTCCACTGGCTGCTACCATCTGCACATCACCGTTTGGTATGGGGCTTCCGATCTCCAGGCTTGTTATAGGTTTAGATTGAGCTATGGCAAGGCCAGATGTCATTAAAGTAATTGCTAAGGCGCTAATAACCTTCTTCATAATTCACGTTTCGTTTATAAGAGTTAAGACTGTACTTGTGGGAACGGAAGGTACGGATTAATCTATTATTGAAGATCACTCTTCGTCTCACCCACAAAGGCATTGCAGGTTCTATGGCAACTGTCAGCGAGCCTCTGGCTGTTTCTTCAGGGCCTTTCCCAGCAGTATACTTACGTTCAGCTCGTAGCCCAGCAGGATCACCATTGTGTTCAGCCACATCCATACCATAAATGCTATAAGTGTGCCGATGGAGCCATATACTTTATTATAATTGATGAAGTTATTTACCAGGTAGAAGAAGACGAACGTCGCGATGACACAGGCTATGGTGGCCAATACAGATCCAGGTGATATGAACTTGAACCTGTTGGTGAGGGAAGGTCCGTAGGTGTAGATAATCGAGATGGAGCAAAAGATGATCGCGACCACGATCAGCAGGCTCGCCATCTTCACGGCGTATATGCTGTCGAATATCCTTAGAAGCAGGTCATTGACCGCGCTGGTCTGGATAATGAACAGGCCAAGAGATATGATAGCAACGCAGATGAGCATGAAGGTGAGCTTTAGTGCTACCCATCTTCTCTTAAGCTTCGATCGTTTCACATAGACAGGTACACTTCTATCGAATGTTCGCATAAGCCCCATCATACCATTGCTGGAGAAGTAGATCGTGAGGAGGATACCAAAGGAAAGGATGTCCCGGCGCTCGTTGTTCATAAACTCCCGCACTACTGCTTCGAGGCTTGAACGCACTTCGCTGCTTGGGGTGACTAGCTGGATGGTGTCGATGATCGTTTGCTGCACATCGCCCAGCGGCAGGTACGGCACTAACGAGAAAAGGAAAAGAAGAGTTGGAGGGATGGCCATGAGGAAATTGTACGTCACAGCAGCTCCGCGTTCGTTTACCTTCGTACTCTTAACCTCCTTGAAGAATATTTTACCAGCGGCGAACAGAGACAGCCCTTCGAAGCCGGGCGGGAACGACCTTCTTGCTATAGCAAACACTTTGCGAAAAGGAGCTGACCTGTAGATAGCTAATTCCAGTCTTGTCATCAGCCCGCCAAACTAATGATTATTCAGGACAGTTCTCCCGGCCCTGCTCTCTCCTAACTCAGACAATCAGATTGCATTAGAGGTTTTCCAGGATAAAGTCAGTCATCCTTTTATAAAGATGGTAACGAGTGACACCGCCTGAAATACCATGAGCCTTGTTTGGGTAATATTCACTGTCGAACTCCTTGTTTGCCTTTATCAACCCGTCCACCAGCATTACCTCATTCTGGAAATGTACATTGTCATCTCCCGTGCCATGCACCACGAGATACTTTCCCTTCAACTTATTCACCATAGTAAGCGGTGAGTTGCTATCGTAGCCATCAGGGTTTTCCTGAGGGGTACGCATATATCGCTCCGTATAGATGTTGTCGTAATACCTCCAGTTAGTAACCGGAGCAATAGCTATAGCTGACTTAAACACATCAGCACCTTTGAAGATGCAGATACTACTCATAAAACCGCCGTAGCTCCAGCCCCATATTCCTATCCTGCTCTTGTCTACATAGGGCAAGGTGCCGAGGTATTTGGCGACAGCTATCTGGTCGTCGCTCTCAAGCTTGCCGAGCTGCAGGTATGTCTTCTTCTTAAACTTCTCTCCCCTGAAACCAGTTCCCGTACCGTCTGCACAAACAACTATATACCCCTTCTGAGCGAGCATCTGGTGCCAGAAGAAGTCGGCCATCGGAAACCTGTCCGCCACCTGCTGGGAGCCCGGACCGCTGTACTGAAACATCAGTACAGGATATCTTTTGGTACTATCAAAATCTGGCGGCGTGATCATCCACGAGTTAAGCCTTACCCCGTCCTCTGCACCAGGGAACCTTTTGAAACGGATACGGCCAAGATCATACTCGTTCATCTTGTCCTTCAGCGCCTTATTATCTTCGAGCGTTCGCACAATCCGGCCGTTCATCTCCCGCAGATAAAACACAGGAGGAGTATTCAGCTTTGAGAACTTATCAATAAAATACTTGTTTCCTTCTATAGTGGAAATGGTGTGAGTACCATTCTCTGGCGTAAGCGTGTGCTTGTTCTTTCCGTTCCAGTCCACCACATAGAGTTTTCTTTCCAGCGGGGTTTCCTCTGCCGCAGTGTAGTATAACAATTTTGCCGGCTCATCGATTCCTATCAGCTGGTCGATGTCATACTTTCCTTTCGTAAGGCTGGTAAGCTTTTGCCGCTGCCAGTTCCAGCGATAGAAATGATTGTAGCCACTCCGCTCGCTGTTGAAGATGAAGGATTCATTATCCGGAAGGAACTGTAGATTATCATTGATCTCGATGAAGTAAGGGTTCTCCTCTTTGTAGATTACGCTTGACTTTCCGGTAGAAGCATTGGCAAGAAGCAACTCCAGCTTATTCTGGTGCCTGTTCATCCTGTAGATGCAAAGGCTATTGGGATCATTGGTCCACTTTATTCTAGGAATATACTGATCCTTCTCCGATCCTATGTTTGCTGATACCGTCTTACGGCTATTCAGGTCATATACTTTGATCTCGACGATGGAGTTTGGTTCACCTGCTTTGGGGTACTTGTACTTGTAGGGAGTGGGATAAAGACTATCGTACACAGTCATTGTATACTCCGGCACCTGCCGCTCGTCAAACCGGTAAAAGGCAATGTGCTTGCCATCGGGTGCCCACTGGTAAGCCTGGGTGAACTCGAACTCCTCCTCATAGACCCAGTCGCAATTACCATTGATGATCTCGTTGCGCTTTCCATCAGTAGTGATCGCTACAGTATTGCCACTCTTCAGGTCTTTGTAGTACAGGTTATTGTCTTTCACATATGCGAGCTTGCTTCCATCGGGAGAAAGGCTTGCATGAAGCACTTTGCCCTCGTCAGCTAGTTTTAGCTGTCTGCTCTTGATATCGTATACATACACCTTATTGAGCACGGATCGCCTGTATATATTCTCGCTTTCTGTCTTCAACAACATCTGCTGTTCGTTGTTGCTGAAGGCATAATTATCTACGTTGATCGAATTGCCCTCATACTTCAAGTCATTATCAAACAAAGTTTGGAGCTGCTTACCACTCTCGAGGTTATAAACCCTTATGACCTGACGGTCCCCCTCCATGTCTATCTTAGTAAATCTCTTGCCATCACTAAGGGCATTGAAACCAGGCACACTCTTTATCCTGAAGGTATTCTTCCGCCATACATCCTCCAATGTTATCTGTTTCTTCTGAGCAATACAGGGAAGTGAAATGCAGAAAGCTGCAACAAGCAGTAGTTGGCGCATAGTCATATACTTAAGTCTCAAAAATACTGTGTGAACGGCAGAGTGGGAAATAATGACGGGTGAGATTGGGGGTTAGTTACTGTACGCAGGCGGTTAATTCCTAATTTATATACCTGAATCACCGAAGAGCATGCTGCGCAGACACACTGTTACCTCTTCTTAGATAGTGCGACTATATCACCGACCTCGAGGACCTGTTTTGGGTAAGCTTTAGTGACGGAGTTGATCATGGCAACTCCAACCTCCTTTAGGGTGCAGAAGAACTTTGGGAAGACAGGCCTAAGTAAGGGGTATAACCAGTTTATGTATTTGTAAAACGGTTGGACGTTCTTCAAACCTTTTGTAGGAAGCATAAATCCAGGGCGGAAGGCGTAGGCTCGTCTAAAAGGCAGCTTCATAAGGTCATTTTCGGTCTTTCCTTTTACCCGTGCCCACATGACCCGGCCTTTCTCAGAACTGTCTGTAGCGGAACCTGAGACATAACAGAAGACCATGTCCCTGTTTTGAAGGGAAACAGTCTCTGCGAAATGCATCGTGAGTGTATGCGTATACTTAGTAAACTCTTCCTCATTCTTGCCGATAGAAGTGACACCAAGACAGAAGAAGCAAGCGTCGTATCCTGCGAGCTGGTCTTTGACCGGAGAGAGGTCAAAGAAGTTTTGGTGAATAATTTCCTTGAGCTTTGGGTGCGATACACCGCAAGGCCTTCGATTTATTACCAGCACCTCAGTTACATCCGGATGTTGCAGGCATTCGTGCAATACGCCCTCTCCCACCATACCTGTAGCGCCGGTTACTATTGCCTTAAACTTCATGTCGCTTAATGTGCCTGCAAGATAAGATTAATACTCGTCAGGAGCTTTGTACCCGGGTCATGGAGCGTAGTCAAATTATTAGTAACTTGAATGCTATGAAAGTGGCTATCGCTACGATGATATTCATAGCTTTTGGTGCTATCTCCTGTAAGCACCCGATCCCTGCGACGGGGATTGACAAAGAACTGCTGCTTCTTGCGAAAGAACCAACGGGGTTTAACTGGTACAAAGACGATCCCGCTTACCTTAGTAAGAGTTCTGGTAGCGGACACAACTTTGGCTACTTAAGAACACGCTTTAACGCTGCAGCCTCCACAATGCTGGATAGCAACGGCAAGGTCAAAGCCGGCTCTGCATTTCCGGAGGGATCTATGATCGTCAAAGAACTATCTCACGATGCGTCATCTGTCGGGCGCTTTGCAATTCTGCTAAAAAGGACCGGACATGGAGCTGCAGACGAGCGGGGATGGATCTGGGGATATGTGAACTCTGATGAGACCGTTGCCGATGCGGCTTCAAACAAAGGATACGGATGCGTTGGATGCCACAAACAGGAGGGCAATATTGATTACATCCTTATGAATAAGTTCTTTCCTTAGTGGCCTTTCCAGGCCAAACATGAAGTTAAAAGTCTATAGTGGCCTGTATCCCTCTTTCGATAAGGGCTTCCGCCTTCGGACGCAGGAAATCAAAGCTTCCGCTTTTTACAGCATACTTTCCTTTGTAATGGATGTACAGAGCGCATTGCTCCGCCTGCTCAGGTGAGTGCTTGCAGATGTCGACCAGCGATTCAATAACCCAATCGAACGTATTTACCTGGTCATTCCATACGATTAGGTTATGCACCACGTCTGATAATACCTCTGTTTCCTCATTTTGCTGCGTCTGCCACTGGGTACTGCCGGACGAACCGTACTTGTTCATTCTGAAAGATTTCTGCAAAGTTAAGGAATCACATAATTCAAAAAACAGGATTTACTTTGCGCTTATGTACGTAAAAAAGACTATGGAGGAGCTGGACCGAAAGTCACCTTCAGATGCGGTGACCCAACCAAAGAATCCCATCATCATTATTATGGACGACATCAGGAGCATGCATAATGTAGGCTCGGTCTTCAGAACGGCTGATGCTTTTGCAATCTCTAACATCTATCTGTGTGGGTACACGCCCACCCCGCCACACAGGGATATACATAAAACCGCTCTTGGAGCAACAGAGACAGTATCGTGGAAACACTTCGCCAACACCAAGGAAGCCGTGATGGCAGCAAGGGAGCAAGGGCATAAGGTGTTTGCTATAGAGCAAGCTCATGACAGTACCGCACTGAATCACTTCAACTGGCAATCGGAGCAGATCGCACTGGTTTTTGGCAACGAAGTGAATGGAGTAAATGAAGAGGTGCTGAGTATTGTTGACGGTGTGATCGAGATACCACAGTGGGGAGCCAAACACTCCCTGAATATCTCCGTTAGCGCTGGTATCGTGCTATGGGAACTCGTCAGGCAAACTATTTAGGCTACATTCATCAGGTCGATCATCAGGTTGAATGAATCCATAGATGAAGGGCTATTTAATTTGAGCGGCTTAACGATATATCCTGAAACACCTAACTCCTGTGCTTTTACTTTATCCACCTTTTCAGTAGACGTAGTAATCATAAAACACTTTAGGTGCTTCCATTTCTCAGAGCTTCTTATGGCCTGAAGCAGCTCCAGCCCGTTCATGCGGGGCATATTAATGTCAATTAGTATGACGTCTGGTAATTGTCCCTGCCCATCCTTCTCGAGGTTATTCAAAACCTCAATTGCTTCCTCTCCGTTTTTTGCCTCGTGGAGATGATAGAGAATCTTTAGCTTTTCAAGAGACCTTTTAATATCAATGGTATCCAATTGATCATCTTCCACCAGCAGTATATTAGCAACCTTTTCCATCATTTAAGCTTTCTTCCAAGTGAACGAAAAAACCGTTCCTTTATTGGCTTCTGACGCAATATTAATT
>CAMPJV010000028.1 GCA_946886975.1 uncultured Taibaiella sp.
CTGAGGCGGTTAACACCATCAACAGCAGAAACGATATTGCATTTACCATAGTCGCCGGTGACATGAGCGACCAGGGGCTTGAAAAGGAATATATGCAACTGTATGATCAGCTTAAAAGGCTTAAGACTCCCTTGTTTACAGTGATAGGGAACCATGACTACTTAGCCAATGCCGAAGTGA
Organism: uncultured Taibaiella sp.; assembly: GCA_946886975.1. The sequence continues at coordinate 181 of CAMPJV010000028.1, forward strand.
TTTATGCTAAGATCTTCGGCCCGTATAACTACTCCTTCCGGTACAACCGGTACAATTTCATTTTCTTCGATGCAGTTTTTTGGGAAAAGAACGGGCAACCAGACTATAACTGGCTTGACAATGAACTTGCGATGAATAGCGGGACGCCAACCATCATTGTCAGTCATATTCCTCCGTTTGGTGACCAGTTTGATGCAGCCAGTACGAATATGCACAGATCTACAACGGCGAAATATAATGTGCCTCTTTCCATCCATGGGCATGTTCATGAGTACGCATACAGCCGCTATTACAATGATGAAACACGTTAGCTCGTAGCGCCTTCTATAGATAAGCGACAACTTATAATTGTGAGCTTTGAAGGAGATGATTTTCAGGTTATTAAAGAACCGTTCTGATATGAGGGCACGCGTTGCTTATATCATCTCACTGCTGGTTTGTTCGACCATCGCTAATGCTCAGTCATTTGCAGGCAAAATTCTGCCCCACTACGCACAGGTGCAATATGCTGGCAATATTGGCGTCATCGCTGGCGGGCTAGGATATAATTTAAAAAAGGATCGGGTACTACTGACTGTACTGGATGGCTACACGCCTGCAGAGATTGCCGGGTCGGCTGTAAACACGGTAGCCGTACGCGTAAACTATAACCTCTTCCAAAATTCTTTAAAGAATCTGACTTTGAAGGGGTACATCGGTACAGGCTGCAACTTCGAGACAACAGGAAACGATTTCTACTCAAAGCTTCCTGAACGGTACACCCATGGATACTACAAGACAAATGCTATTCACGCTACGCTGCAGATTGGCGGCAGACTATTATACCCGCTGATTGGAAGAGAAAGACAGGCGCTGGAGGTATACGCTGAAACAGGCACTCTCGACAGCTATCTCTACTACTATTTCGCTAATAAAAACCTCAAAATCACAGAAATATTTAGCGCTGCTCTGGGTTTGAGGTACCACTTCGGCCGAAAAGCAGCTCGCGAACAAACAAATTGACTTAATTCCCACATCCTGCTTATTTTTGCGGCCGTTCCAATAACCAACGCTTTAATGAAAAACACACCGTTTACACAAATGCATATTGCGCTTGGCGCAAAAATGGCTGAATTTGCCGGGTACAACATGCCTATATCATATACAGGCATTAACGATGAGCATCACACAGTTCGTCAGAATGCCGGCGTATTCGATGTGAGCCATATGGGAGAATTCATGTTGAGAGGAGCAAAAGCGTTGGAACTGATTCAACGGGTAACAACAAATGATGCTAGTAAGCTGACTGCCGGCAAGGCTCAATACTCATGTTTCCCTAACGACAATGGAGGAATTGTAGATGATCTTATTGTGTACTGCATTAAGGAAAATGAAGAGTATCTTCTGGTGGTAAACGCCTCGAATATAGAAAAGGATTGGAACTGGATCAACGAACATAATACAGAAGGTGTGGATATGGAAAACATATCTGAGACGACAGGACTTTTGGCCATTCAAGGTCCTAAAGCTGTCCAGTATATGCAGGAACTTACTGACGTAAACCTTGTTGACCTGAAGTACTACACATTTGCAAAGGGAACGTTTGCGGGTGTGGAGAATGTAACTATTAGCGCTACAGGATACACGGGCGCAGGGGGAATTGAGATCTACTTCGAGGATAAGGGAAGCAATGCAGAGATAATCTGGTCAGAGATATTTCGTGTGGGTGGACCGAAGGGTTTAAAACCAATAGGCCTTGCTGCACGTGACACATTAAGACTTGAGATGGGCTATTGCCTCTACGGCAATGACATTGACGATACTACATCTCCTCTTGAGGCAGGGCTGGGATGGATCACTAAATTCACTAAGGACTTTACGTCAAGAGCCATCTTTGAAAAGCAAAAGGCTGAAGGTATTACTCGTAAGCTCGTCGGCCTGGAGATGATTGACAAAGGTATTCCGCGCCATGGCTATAAGGTACAGAACGCTGAAGGTGAAGAGATTGGCTACATAACTTCAGGCACCCAGTCGCCGAGCCTGAACAAGGCAATAGGTATGGGCTACGTGCGGAAGGACTTCGCGGGAGAAGGCAGCGACTTATTTGTGATCATCAGAGAAAAGCCAGTGAAAGCACAGGTGGTGAAGATGCCGTTTGCTTAAGGTCCATTTTGACCATGCTGAGGTTGTGACTAGTTGGGCCGTAGGTTTCAAAGAGACACCTTCCAGCACTTTTTATTGTACTATTTTATACAACGACGTAGTGTCGGGAAAGCTGAAGTACCGGGCAGGGAACTCCTTATAAGGGAAAAAGCCCCATGTAAACAAAGCATGATTGCCGGACTGTGTGGCCCAATGGAGGGAATTAGGGTTTTCCGTTATGACAATTGATGCTGTCTTTCCATAAACAGGGGTAGACAGGAGCCAAACTTCGTAGGGCGTTCCCCATTCCATCATAACCGTATCCATCGGAATGAGCGCCCGGCTTACTATTAGCTTTTCGTTGACATGTTGGCTCATGTAGCTCTTTAGCCAATCCAGCCTGGCAACATATTTGGTCTTCATTACTGGTATCCTTATCAGACAAGTGGTAAGGATAAGCCCTAAGATCACAAAGGAGACGCTTCTACGTTCGAGCGTAAATAGCACATCGAAGACAAGCGGCAGGCCAAGTATGAAGCCCAGCGGCGTGTACAAGTTCTCGAAGTAGAAGTCGTCTGTGCGCTCGCTGGGATAAGAGACGTTGATCAGAAATGCGAATCCTGCAAAAGAAAATAGTACCAGGGCGAGTTTGAGCCATGACCTTTTGTTTATATAAACAAAGGAGACAGTGCCAATAGTGATCGGCATCCAGTAATACTTTTCGAGCCAGTTCTCCAGGAAGTTTCTGAAAGAGTATTGAGTGAAGTAGTCCGGGAAAAGAGTAACGAAGTTCCGCAAGCCTTGCGCTGCCGTGCTGTCATATTGATCTGAGGAGAATACACCCTTTATGATATAAATAGCAACAAACAGACCCGCAAGAAAGTATAATATGGACCTGCTGATAAACAGGCCCTGATGAAGAAACAGAAAGATGAGGGCGAAGAAAAAAGGGAACAGGATCAATGGGTGGGAATAAACTATAACAGGCATGAACAGCAGGCAAATGAGTCCTGAACCTGGGGTAAGTTTGCCGAACCTTGGTGTATTGAGCACAGAGAACATCACACACATCAGGACCATGCCCTGTGGCAGCTCTGAAAGCATCCAGTAAAAAGTATCTGTGATAAAGAGGGTATTTATCAGGAGGATTACAAGAGCGAACCCATAGTTCTTAAATACGAGCCCGGAAACGAGGTATGCAATAAGATAGTAGATAACAAAGCCGACTGAATAGACTAGCATTACCTGTTGCAGGGGAATGCCGAGCTTAACCGCTGTGAGCGGGAATATTTCGGTAAGGACAGCAATAAACCTTGAATGGAAAACGGCAAACTGTCCATCCTTAACGATATTGAACAGATAGAACGCCGCGTCGGAAAAGATGATCCTCTCCTGGTAAAAGACCGTTGCGAGGCAAAGCAGTCCTACGAAGCCGATCAAGCCGAAGAAATACAACCTCTTTTCCATATACCCTGCAAAGGAAATGATTGTAGCTTACTTCTGTATAGGACGGAGCATATTTTATATAGGCAAAGGCATTTACAATATTGAAACCTGGTGTTCAGAGAAATGGAATGCGGCTCCACCAAAGCCGTGCAGGCGTGGCACGAAGGGAGAAAAGAGAGCCCAGCACTTCGAATGCCAATAGTTTTTTCTTTCTTTGCAGTCGCAATATCAACAAACCTCTCTTAAATGGTACCTAAGTACAATCGTGTTTTGCTGAAGCTTTCCGGGGAATCTCTGATGGGGGACAGGAACTTTGGGCTGGATCCTAAAATGCTGGAGGCTTATGCAACCGACATTAAGGCGATTACTGATATAGGCGTGCAGGTGGCAGTGGTGATCGGAGGCGGTAATATATACCGCGGGATGAATGAGGCGGAAACTGGTATTGAAAGGGCGCAGGGCGATTATATGGGCATGCTGGCTACCGTGATCAACGGGATGGCACTACAGGCTGCGCTGGAGAAGATAGGGGTGAAAACGAGGCTGCAAAGCGCGATAAAGATGGAGCAGATAGCCGAGCCCTATATACGCAGGAGGGCTATTCGTCACCTGGAGAAAGGAAGGGTGGTGATATTTGGCGCTGGTACGGGCAACCCTTACTTTACTACGGACACTGCCGGATCGCTGAGGGCGGTGGAGATAAACGCCGCTGTCATACTGAAGGGAACGAGGGTAGATGGTATTTACTCGGCTGACCCTGAGAAGGATGCTACTGCAACGCGCTATGAGAAGCTGACCTTCAATGAGGTGATAAGCCAGGGCCTAAAGGTGATGGATATGACTGCATTCACTCTTTGCCAGGAAAATAATCTTCCCATTATAGTGTTCGACATGCATAAACCAGGTAATCTGCTGGATGTAGTAACGGGCAAAAAGGTTGGAACAATTGTGAGCTAGAGATCATTTACATAAAAGAAAGCCCGCCAGTGTGCGGGCTTTTTTCATCTTAGTCTCTTTCGTTTATTTCTTTCGTAGTCCTCGAAGATGTATTGGCCAAGGCCGTCGAGCGAGGAGTAGAAGGCTTTACCATTGTTGACCTCAGTGAAATTACGCACGAAGGCCTGCAGGTAGGGGTCGCGGGCAATCATGAAGGTGATGACCGGGATCTTTATTCGTCTTAGCTGTCCGGCAAGGTTGAGGGTGCGGTTGAGGATCTTACTATCAATTCCAAAGCTATTCTTGTAGTATTTGCTGCCGATCTTGAGGCAGGTGGGCTTGCCGTCTGTGATCATGAAGATCTGCTTGTTCTGGTTCTTACGGCGCCGGAGGATATCCATGGCCAGCTCGAGACCTGCGACGGTATTGGTGTGATAGGGGCCTACCTGCAGATAGGGAAGCTCTTTCATATCTATCTGCCAGGCGTCGTTGCCAAAGACGACAATATCGAGGGTGTCTTTGGGGTAGCGGGTGGTGATCAGCTCACTGAGGGCCATGGCTACCTTTTTAGCCGGGGTGATGCGATCTTCACCATAAAGGATCATGGAGTGAGAGATATCTATCATCAAGACTGTGGATGTTTGGGTCTTGAAGTCCATTTCGTGGATCTCGAGGTCGTCCTGCTGCATGGAAAGCTGCTCGATGCCGTGGTTTACGAGCGAATTTTTGAGGGAACCGGTGAAATCTATGGTTTCTAAGGGATCACCAAACTCATAAGGGCGTGTCTCGGGGTTCATTTCATCGCCCTGACCGGACTTGTTCGCCCGGTGATTGCCCTGCTTGGTCTTCTTCAGCTTTCCAAAGATCTCGTCTAAAGACCTCTTGCGTATGGCCTGCTCTGTCTTGCCTGTTATCTTCACTGAGCCGTCCAGCTCGTTTTCCTGGAGATAGCCGTTCTGCTTCAGATCGTCTATGAAATCTCCGATGCCGTAATCGTCACTGGTGAGTCCATATTGCTGATCTAACTGCGTGAGCCAGTGAAGGGCTTCGGCCGCATCTCCATTAGTGTAATGCAGCATTTCCATAAACATGTCGAACAGGCGCTCATATGGCGTCTTTCCGGTGTCAGGGGTGTGCTCAGAGAAGATAAATCCTTTCATACAATAGCTCCAATACTAAAGGTACGAACGGGTGGTATTAAGATGATTAACTAAAATCAATACAGACATTACGTGGCATGGGTGCCGGAATGCTGTCAGAAGGTTTGATGCTGATAGTGGGCAGGCAGTAAGGAAAGGCGGTGCAGATTGCTTGCAACTTCAGGGTAGGTAGGTAGCAATTCCATGGTTACCCCGTATATACTCCGTATTTAGCCCGTATATACCCCGTATTTACTCCGTAGGTACTCCGGTCAAGAGCCGGTGATGAAAGGGTTAATGGGCACTGGGTTCCCTCTGAAAAGGTTATGTGCATTGAGGAGGGAGCCACACAAGGTGGATCTGGAGGCGTACGGACAGGCTTGGGACAGGTTTGGGGGAAAAGTGCTAATATTAGAACCGGAACTTTGGAACAGGTATGACGACAGGAAAGGAACTTGTTATTCTGGTGGATGAAAGAGATGAAGCAGTGGGGATAATGGAAAAGATGGAAGCGCACCGGAAAGGCGCATTGCACCGGGCGTTTAGTGTGTTTATAATGAACGAGAAGGGTGAGATGCTTATTCAGCAGCGGGCGGAGGGGAAGTATCACTCCGGCGGACTATGGAGCAATGCATGCTGTTCTCATCCGGTTCCGGGCGAGGATACGTTGGCGGCGGCGCACAGAAGGCTGCAGGAGGAGATGGGGTTTGACTGTGAACTGGAGCGTCTATTTAGCCTGACCTATAAGCAAGAGGTAGGAAAGGACCTGACAGAGCACGAGGTAGACCATATCTATGTGGGGCAGTATGACGGACAAGCCGGTATTAACCCTACAGAGGTCAAATCATACCGGTATGTTGATATGAGGGAGCTCGAGAAATGGATGGAGGACAAGCCTGAGGAGTTCACCTCATGGTTTCGCTTAGCTATGCCTAAGTTTAAGGAGCACTACAAGGGATAAGGAAGGCTACTAAGGTTTATACTCGTAGCAACCGATATCTATAGGATCACCGGATCGTGGCTTCCCATCCAGGTCTCTATTGTTACCCATTGGGAGCATTCCCTTGTCTATGACAGCCGAGCCTTCCTTAGGGCGAAAGTTCCATTTTGGATAATCGACGAACTTTGGATCTTCATTGAATATAGTGCCGGGAGTATTTACCTGGAAGTCGGCGATGCCTTCTTTGCTTTTTATGAGACAAGTGTCGAAGGAGAGGGAAAAAGGCACACCTCCCTGGATGTCAATTGAGTCGCACACGAGTTCATCATCGAGACTGCCGTATATGAGGCAATAGCGGAAACGGGCATCAAGGTCTCCGAGGTCGAAATGTCCACCCCCGCGATCGAGATAGTTGAGGACAGCCACTGTGGGGTTATCACTATGAGCTACCTTTCTGGGGAAGTAGTTGATGAAACTGCAGTTGGTGAAGCTGTACTTGCCTCCCTGGAAGATAGCGAGAGCCTGAGCGCCACAATCGTGTACAAGACAGTTGGTGGCAGTGATATTTCCGTGGAAGCTGAGTATTCCGTAGCCTATTGCATTCTGAATGACGCAGTGATTCATGGTGAGTTGGGCATTGAATACTTCTATGGCGAAGGGCAAGGCACCACCGGAGTTGTTGCCGCAGTTCTTGAGTGTCGTCCATTCCATGATATTGCCTGTGCTGCTGCTATCGAAATAGATGCCGCCCCACTCGCCTGGGTAACCTTCATTGCCGAAGTAGTCACGGTCGAGCCTATTGCCCTGGAAAATTACTGTGTCCTTTTCAGAGCCACCAACGCCGCAGCGTAGCGTGCCCCTGACATACAAACGGGAATCCGCATGCATATAGATCCTGCAGCCGGGAGGGATGGTAAGCGTAGTGTTCTTTTCTATCAGTGCGCTATGGAGGATGACGTACGGCTTGTCGGTGAGCCAGGTGTCGGTAGTGGTGATAACGCTGTCTCTTATGAAATGTGCATTCTGACCATAGGCAAAGACGGGGATAGAGTACTCCTGACCATTGAGCGTGGCGATGAGCTTATCTTCTACGATGAAAGGAAGGTTTTGAGTGTCGGGGTTTATCCTTACGGTGGCAAAGACGTAGATGCTGTCGTTGGCGGCTACTTCAATATTGGAAATGTTGTTGCCGGTGAAGCCATTTACGTTTATGTGAAAGAAGGAGCTATTACCCTTTTCAAGACGGACTGAGCTGATGTTGATCTTCTGGTCCTGAGGGTTGAATATTTTGAGACCCATGGTAAAGCTACCCAGCTCGGTAAAGACAGTATCGAATGTAAGCGTATCTGTGGAGTATCTCAGGTCGCCGCCAGACGTGAGTAGCTGTTCCTTTTTGCAGGAGCTTAGTATGAAGAGAAAGCCGAAAACCGAAACTGCTAAATACGTGTAAAAGCGCATGTACCTATGTTGACCTGTAAAGTTAATCAAGTGAGGTTATAACGCTCAGGGGAGTAAAATATTTCAGAAATAATGCAATTTTCTTTTATAAGGGTTCAGTTGGTGTTTGGATTGCGGGGGATGAAAACTACTTTTGCCGGGGTTTATGGCATGTATCACGCTGATGTCTGATTTTGGTTTGCAGGATGCCTCTGTGGCATCAGCAAAGGGAATCCTGATGCAGTACGCACCTGCCATTCCGATAGTTGATATCAGCCATCTTATTGAGCCCTACCACCTGCAGCAGGCCGCCTACATCCTGGCATCGGCATACAGGAACTTTCCCGAGGGAACATGCCATGTGCTGCTTTTTGATGTGTTTGCGGAGAAAGACCCGAGGCTCTTGCTTTGCGAGAAAGACGGGCATTACTTCCTGGCACCGGACAATGGAATACTGGCACTTGCCTTTAGCGCTGAGATAGAAAATGTGTGGAATTGCTTTCAGCTTAGCCAGGATCATCAGTTTAAGGACCTGCTTCACCGGGCGGGAGAGATCATCCAACAGCTTCAGGAAAAAACTCCGGCTAGCCTAAACCTGCCTCCATGCGAACTCCGGAATGCGCCGCTGCACTGGAGGCCAAAGGTGGAAGAGAACACAGTGGAGTGTCACGTTATTCATATTGACCGTTTCGAGAACGTGGTCATCAACCTGAGGAGAGCACAATTTGAGTCTATAGGTAAGGGAAGGCCATTTCGGATACAGTTTATGAGAGATGAGGAGATACATGAGCTGAACAATCACTATAGCAATGTGAAGGAGGGAGAGAAACTCTGCAGGTTCAACAGTACCGGCTTCCTGGAGATTGCCATTAACAGGGGAAAAGCTGCAAGCCTGTTTGGGCTTCAGCTTCACCGTGAGCAGCACCTGATGTATAATACAATAAAGATCTTTTTTGAGTGATAGTTCGGATTGTCAGGATGGAGTTTAGAGAGGGAGAAGTAGCTGCTTTTTTGAGCTTGTTTGAGGAGCGGAAGGGTCTGATCAGGAACTTCCGGGGGTGCAGCCATCTGGAGCTTTGGCAGGATGCAAATAGTCCCAATAGTTTTTTTACCTACAGCCACTGGGATAGCGAGGAGGCGCTGGACCATTACAGATTCTCTGAACTGTTTAAGGACACTTGGGCAAGGACGAGGGCTCTATTCGCTGCCAAAGCGCAAGCCTGGAGTGTAAACCGGCGGATGGAAGTGTAAAAAAAGGCGCCGTTGGCGCCTTAGAGATCTTGTAATATCATTTGCTGAATTTCCTTTAGCCGTGATCCTTCCAGCTTCAGCTTGGGGCGGGTGAAGTTCAGATCATCGGAAGAGTTGATTGGTATCAGGTGCATGTGAGCATGAGGAACTTCGAGCCCGACTACGCTTATGCCGCACCTATCACAAGGAAAGGCCTTTTCAATGGCTTTGGCAATTGGTTTAGCAAAGACCAGCCACTTGCTCAACAGGTCGTCGCTCACGTCAAAGAACTTGTCTACTTCTACCTTCGGAATTACAAGCACGTGGCCTTCCACCATTGGAAATATATCAAGGAAAGCAAAGAAATGGTCATCCTCTGCAATCTTGTATGAGGGTATCTTACCAGCGATGATACTTGAAAAGACGGTGCTCATGGCCTAAATGGAAATATTCTCAATTTTGAACTTCAGAACCCCACCGGGTGCAGTCACCTCTGCGACTTCCCCCTTTGCCTTTCCCAGCAGGCCCTTACCTATTGGCGACGTCACTGATATTTTACCCGCCTTCAGATCTGCTTCTTTCTCCGACACGATCTGATACTCAACGGTTTTCTTTGTTTTCAGGTTTGTAACCTTCACCTTGCTCAGTACTGAAACTTTACTAATATCTATGTCTTTCGCTTCAAGAACCCTGGCTGAAGCGATAACAGCTTCAAGTTGTGCGATTTTAGCTTCATGGTGGCCTTGTGCTTCCTTGGCAGCGTCATACTCAGCATTCTCACGCAAGTCGCCTTTTTCTCGTGCTTCAGCGATCTGCCGGGCTATTTCAGCGCGGCCAGTAGTTTTAAGTTGAGTTAGTTCTTCCCGTAGTTGCTCAAGAGTTTCCTTTGATACGTAACTGATATCAGCCATAACTTAATTCATTTCGTTAAAGAGGAAAAAAATACAACGCTCCTGCGTGAACAGAAGCGTTGCATTTATCAAAAGTAAGGATATTATTGTGTGTCTGCGGCCTTTTTGGAGCGCGCGCGAGTCATAAGGCGTAATGAGACTGTATGAACTCCATTATTAGGTCTCTGAGTAGGCCTGTAGGAGTAGTCCAATGCAAGGATCGGCCCTTTCTCGCCTAACCCCTGCTGAATGGTGGCTCCGGCACTTACTCCGGTAAAGAAGGAGCCTGAAGTCACGTCGTCTGCGCTTTCATGGCGATAGCCCCCGCGAATCATAAAGGTTTCACGGAACGCATACTCCACTCCACCGCCTATATAATCGCTAAGAAAGGAGTTGGACGTAAAATTACCCATGATAGTAGCGCGATGCTTTGGCATGTCCTCGCTGTTCTTCATACGGTTTTCATCCAGGTAAAAATCATAGGACACGCCGAAGTTAAGGTAGGTTGGCAGCTCAAACTTTTCAGTAGGAACCTGGGCGAAAAACTCTTCGCCGTTTGCATTGTCAGGCTGCTCTGCATTAAAAGCGAAGCCATTACCTGAGAAACGCATGTTTGTTCCTACATTTCTAAGGGTTACACCAAAGTGGAAGTTGTCCCTCTTTCCGGTAATGTATTGCACACCAGCCTCAAAACAGGCGCCCGTAGCATGGATATTACTGATCTGTTCAGAAACAAACGTAGCCCCAATACCAGCACGGATGCTGTTTGAAAATTCCTTGGCAAATCCCAGCTGAAAGGTGAGAAACTGCGGCTTGTAAGTGCCCTGGTTTCCCTCAGGATTGTTAGCCTCAGTTATAGTAATATCGCCAAAGCCCATTGACATGATGTTGAGTCCGATGACGCCAAAATCCCCAACATTCTGGGCAAGACCTATGTTGTTTACCGTCACATTGGATCCGCGCAAATAAACAGTATGCGCCAATCCTACCTCAGTATTCTGGGCGTAAGAAAGTCCCGCAATGTTGACCTTCATTGCTTCAATACCCTTCACATAGGAGCCATTAAGCCCGAACAGGCCGGTACTTTGACCCCACGGGTTAATCAAGAGCTCTGTCGCACCAGCCTGACCTGTACGATCCTTATTCCCTGCAAAAGCCGACATAGTCAATCCTGTTGCACAAAGCAGAAATGCGGCCTTGGTAAAAACGTTTTTCATATTCGAATCTGTGAACATTTATAATAGGGGCCGGATTGGTTACCGACCCCAGAATGTTATTAATATTGAGTTACATCTACCGGACGCATTGCTCCAAACCAGCGGAGGACAGTCTCACCTATTCCGTCGGCGCTGACGTGAATCAGGTACATACCGCTGGCTATAGGAAGATTCTTTGCATTCCTGATATCCCAATCCACGTATGAAGCATTAGCATTATCCTTTGTAAGCTTTCGAATCAGAGCTCCATCAAGTGAGTAGATGCTAATTGTCGCCTTAGTAGGGAGGTTAATAATCCTCACCCTGGTGTCCACCCTGTTAGCCTCGTAACCTGCATAAGCATAATATGGGTTAGGCACAACATGAATACGATCTAACAATGCTTGTTTGTCATTACCCCATGGATTACCGGCATCTGAAAGCTTCTTCGGAGCAAGGTCATCAGTGCTGAAACTATACCATGGGTAGCCATTGTTAGTATTGGTACCGTTTGTATCAACCCCAGGAGGGGCATATACAGAATATGGACGGGTCACACGGAACCTGAGCCTCGTTTCTGTTGGAATAAGTCCGTCATTCAGAGACAGTAGATTGAATCCTGGATTAACGGTTGGCTTACCTGCCCAGATAAAGGACTGATAGGCATTGTTGGTCTGCGCCCCACCGCGTCTGATCAGGCTGTCCAAAGCTTTGCCGCCGTCGTACTTAGTCTTAGAGATATAAACATAGTGCTTACCGCCAAAGATGTTGTTGCCAAACGCATCCCTCACAACTGAAGTTGGGTTCCAGATCATATCTCGACCGTTATGATTCGACAAATAAGAATCTTCAGAGAAAACTATATTGAGACGTTCACCTGTTTCCTGGTTGATTGCATAACCTGGGAACAATGAGAAACCCTCGCTGGTTGTAGAATAAACCGGGGCTCCGGACGAATTTATCTCTCCTTCCCATGAAGCATGCTTTCTCACCATAAATTTATCTCCCCTGTTTTCAGCCAAGGACGGATCATCGCTCATCTCCACAACGACAGCTTTTGTCCATTTGCTCTTATCTGATGTAAATACCAGATCAACGCTCATAAGATCAACCAGTGATTTGCTTGAAGTCGCGGAACCTGCACGGGTTATGCCGAAACCGCAGGCTGCACTATCTTCTATGGCGCCCAGGGCGTATGGTGCCCAGGTTGCTCTTGTGAAGGTATAATTCGGGAACAGACCTTCATAATGCTGGTTGGTATCGAATGTCACGTCGTTGTAGTTGCAGAAAGGCCCACCATTAGCAAACGTCTCCTCAGTGCTTGCACCGCTCCGGATCCAGTTTTGAGGATCAATACCATCTGCATCGACCACTCCAGCCAACCATGCCAGTGCACTGTTCGAGAAAGTAATATCGGAGGTAAGATATCCATTCTTAGGAACTCCTGCATCTGCAGGCCTGCCCACATTCTTTATTGAAATGGACAATCCATATTTCTCAATAATTTGTTCATTCAGCACGCCGATGTTCAGTTCACTATAGATCTGTGTTCCGTCATCCTTCACTAGCAGCCACTCAGCATTTTCGCCCACAAGTTTCTTATAGGGGTCGAAAGTTGTTGCTGGCTCAAAATGACCGCCGGGTTTGTCCAAATCAGGCCGGATATAAAGGTTCCAGCTGCCTGGCTGTACTTTCACCGGATCAATAACCTGAACTTCTACGGGACCTTGGCCAGCCTTATAGGTAGGCTGTGTTGATTGATAGCCTGTAGCTGCGTCCAGGGCCTGAGCTTCAGAAGCCTCATCAATTTGTAGATCGTTGCCGCCGTTCCCTATTCCTTCCAGTTTCTTAATTTTAACACCAGCTCCATACCAGGAGTTAATTTGAGTTCCCACATCATTGCTGAATGGATTTGGCATCGCTGAAAGCACCTCAATTGATCTGCCTCCTGGTCCATGAGCACTCTCGAGATATACCACATCTTGCGTAATCTCACTCTTTCCCGGATCAAAATTAGTGAAGTTGTTTATTGCATAGGCGATCGCTACAAAGTAATAGCTCCTATAGTTTACAAGGCTCTTGTCTGTACCGGTAGCGAAGGCATCCTGGGTAATTTCGAAACTATGGCGGATTCCGCTGTCTTTCCCGTCTACCTTGATGACAGGGACATAACACGTATCACAATTGCGGATGTCAATATTCTTAACCCAGTTTACCGCTTGAGTAATGCCATTACTTATATCGCTCTGAAACACTTCTATAGCAACGTCGTTATTTACTGCGCCAGATTCATCAAATATCTGCGCCGGAGTTATCTGATCACTCTTAAGCTGGAACACTCTGTACCCTTCAAATTTGTATAATGAATCCGGGTGCTTCAGGTTTACTGCCTTTAACGCCCTCACGCGATACTTTGCAGAATCCGTTTCATACCCAAACTTCTCCAGGAAATTCGTACTAAAGGTTGGATTCGTCAGGTAAAAAATAATCCTTTTATCCATCTCGCGTATGGTCATCTGTGGAGCTTCAGGTCCCTCAATAGTCTTAAAGTTATTGTCAAATAGGATTTGTGCCTGATCGTCTGCAAGTCTGATCTTCCTGAATGAAGTATTTGGACAACCACCCGTACCAGACACCCAAACCGCACCGATAGTTATATCGTTCACTGCCCCGGGCTTAAGTACGAAAGGCCCTGCTGAGTGGATAAATCTTCGGTCCGCAGGCGGATTCAGGCATTCGCACTCATCCCAGTCACCAGTCTTTTCAGGATCTCCAAAGAAAACAAATCGTGTATCAGGCCCGGTACCCAAAGCTGTCGTTTGTACGCCAGGACCCTGATAAGCATTATTAAAGTTCTGACCATTACGCGATGTGCCGGTCATGTAGTTATATA
>CAMPJV010000029.1 GCA_946886975.1 uncultured Taibaiella sp.
AGTAGCGGCTTATGAAGAAGAAGGGCGTGATATTAGCATTATTGGGTGGTTTGGTTGCCGTGGCGGTGGCCATTGTACTGGTCTGGAACAAGCCGCACAAGACAGTAGATAATAAGGATGGGGTGAGCATCACGGCTGAGGCACTGACCAAAGCGTTTGAAGAGAATGAGCAGCAGGCCAACACCACGTACCTAAGCAGCATACTTGAAGTAGAAGGAATAATATCTGAGATCACCAGGAACCAGGACGGGAGGACAGTGCTTTTGCTGGGTGTCGAGGACCCCTTATCCGGGGTGCAGTGTACTATGAAAGATGATGACGCAACATATGAGATCGGACAAAAGGTGACCATAAAGGGGTTTTGCAATGGGTATACTACTGTTGTTCTACTAAATGATTGTGTGAACGTCAAAGAATAGAGAACGAAACCGATAAGCTATCAGGAAATGAAAAGGTTTACAAGTTGTGTATTGTTAACGGGAATATTAGGCATGGGACTTTACGCATGTCAGCACAAGGGGGACGCCCCTCAGCCAGCTGTAACCGGGAACAATGGCGGGACAGGCGGGAATGACTCTACCGGTGAGGGGCCAGGAAGCGGTACGGGTGAAGGGACTAAAGGTCCGGACACGAGTTTATGCTTTGAAAGAGACATCTTGCCGATCTTCATTTCAAACTGTGCAAAGAGTGGATGTCATGACGCCGCGTCAAGACAGGATGGCTATGAGTTCACCAGCTGGGCGACGATAACCAACAAGAAGTTTGAACCCTATGATGCGGAGGAAACTGAACTCTATGAGAAGATTACGGAGAATGATCACGATGACCGAATGCCTCCGCCGCCGAATGCCCCGCTGACCTCAAAACAGATCGCCTTAATTAAGAACTGGATAGACAGAGGCGCTCCTAATAGTACTGGATGCGCATCTACAGGTTGTGATACTCTTAACATTACATTCTCTGCAACGATACAGCCTTTGCTGAACAATTATTGCAAGGGATGTCATAATAGTACGCTGCAGTCGGGTGGGTTTTCCTATGAAACCCATGGAGGTGTATTAGCCGCAGTAAACTCTGGCAGGTTTCTTGGAGCATTAAAGCATCAGGCGGGGTTTTCTCCGATGCCAAAGGGCGGGGCAAAGCTCACGGACTGCCAGATCAGACAAATCGAGATATGGATAGCAGAGGGGTCGTTAAACAACTAAAAGGTTTATTTTGAACCTTTTAAAGCAAATATGATGAAGAAACTCTTATTGATAGGGTCACTAGCAGGATTTGGTGCATTAGCAATGACTGGTTGCTATAACGACAATAGCGAGGAGCTATATCCGAAAGTACCTGTCACGAACTGTGATACTGCTAATCTATCATTTTCCGCAACGGTTGCTCCCATTTTCAACACCAACTGTGCAGCGGCGGCGGGCTGTCACAAGACAGGGTCGAATACCGGCGGGTACATTCTGGATGGCTATGAAGGAGCTAAGCAGGCAGCAAATTCTGGCAGGCTGATCGGAGCTATCAACTGGCTGCCAGGTCATTCGCAGATGCCCAAAGGAGGATCGAAGCTATCAGATTGTGATATACTGAAAATAGAGACATGGGTGAATAGAGGCACCCCTAATAACTAGTGAATAAACAGGAAAACTTAATACTATGAAAAAGATCGTGATTGCTACAGCATTATTGTGTGGAATGTCAGCAAGTGTGTTTGCCCAGAAGTACATGACTAGGACTGGGAAGGTTACCTTTTTCTCTTCTACGCCGGTGGAGAATATAGAAGCGTTTAACAATGATGTGTCGAGCGTGTTGGATTCTAAATCAGGGGAGGTGGCCTTCGTGGTTCCTATAAAGAGCTTCAAGTTTGAGAAAGCACTGATGCAGGAGCACTTCAATGAGAACTACATGGAGAGTGACAAATATCCCAAGGCAGATTTTAAGGGGAAGGTGACTAATCTTGGTGACGTGAACTTTGCCAAAGACGGCAACTATAGTGTAAAAGTGGCTGGTGCACTGACAATACATGGAGTGACGAAGAATGTGAGCCTGCCGGGTACCATAACGGTGAAAGGGGGCAGCATAACAACTAATTCCAAATTTAAGGTGAAGACTGCGGACTATGGTATTAAGATACCAGCGATGGTAAAGAACAAGATTGCGGAGCAGATAGAAGTGACGGTAAACAGCATTCTAAGCAAGAAGTAATATTTTGTGCCCAAACTGCACATTTGTAAATCAATAAATCTTTATGGTCATCAAACCGATCCTGATCTTTTGTCTTTTAGTGTTTAGTGCAGCTGGCTCTGAGGTGTATGCCCAAATTCCGGTTCAATCTCCAAAGGACTCGACAGGTGGTGAGGAAGGGGATTTGATGAGCATGCTGGAAGAGGAGACAGCCGTGCCTGCACGAGAGTATACCACGGCAACCTTCAAGACAACCAGGATAGCGAACGGACACAGTATAGAAAATACCGGGAAGGGAGTACTGGACTTCCGGGTTGGGCACCGGTTTGGCTATCTTAACCAAGGCTTCAAAGAGTTCTTTGGGCTGGATAATGCCACAACCAGGATAGCTTTTGACTACGGGGTGACTGACTGGCTGATGATAGGGATAGGGAGAAGCTCGTACAAGAAGGAGTATGATGGGTTTATCAAACCGAAGCTATTGAGGCAAAGAGACGGAGGAATGCCATTTTCGCTGAGCTATATGGGGGGTATATCCATACGTACGCTTGACGAACCACATGCTGATACTGCCGAGTATTATTTTAGTAACAGGCTGGCTTATGTGAACCAGTTGCTGATAGCAAGGAAATTCAACTCGTGGCTGTCGCTGCAGCTGATGCCTACCCATGTGCATTATAACCTTGTTCCTTTTAAGAATGACCCGAACGATGTGGTGGCTATAGGGCTTGGTGGAAGAATAAAACTATCTAACAGGATCTCTCTTACTGGAGAGTGGTATTACCAACTCTCTTCTATGCAAAGACATAATGAAGGTGATCCTGCAATGATGACAAAAAACCCATTGACTATAGGCTTTGATATTGAAACGGGAGGACACGTTTTTCAGCTCATGTTCTCTAACGCGCCGGGCATTACAGAAAGAACGGTAATAGGTGAAACTACAGGCGATTGGGGAAAGGGCGATGTTTTGTTTGGGTTTAATATTTCGAGGGTATTTACGGTGGTAAAGCCTAAAGGATTTGAGAATTCGAGGAACAAGATCTGGTAAGACTTTTCGGGGATAGGTGATGAAAGATGAGCTCCATTTTTAATGGAGCTTTTTCTTTGCCTGAGCGGATGGTGGCGAGAATATCGCAGGTGCAACACATCAGCGGCCATCAAAAATAATTAATACCGTTTTAATCCCCTGTATTGTAAATGAATCAACTTCAATTGGGCTTGCGATTAGTATTCTTAAAATTTTCTAAAATGTTATGTGAGAAATTTGGTGATCTCAATTCATTGCGTACATTCGCACTTGATAGGGTTTATAGGGGCTGGCCTGTTCTCAGGTCGGCTTTTTTATTTTAGCTACTCTTTCCTCTCCTAATTTACCTGATAGTTTATTGTTATTTTCTGACTTCCGGACGTTCCTGACGAAAGGATATGTGTGGCATTGGCATGGCAAGGATTGAAGCTATAGCTTTGGAAGGCCGGGGGAGACTCGGTGCAACTCCAGTGCAACTTCGGTGTAACTCCGTAGATATTGCAGGTGCATAGCTGTTTTGTGTAATGGGAGTGACTTAATGTGATTGGCAGGGAAAGCAGACGTCTCTCAAAGCGCCATAGGGAATGCGTAATAAAAAAGGCTGCCTTTCGGGGGCAGCCTTTGAATTGAAGTGATTGTAGAACTATGCTACCAAAGTATCGAGTACCTGGTTCATGTTGCGAACGGCCTCTGCTGATTTGTTGAAAGCTTCCTGTTCTTCAGTGTTGAGCTTGAAGTCGATGATCTTTTCCCAGCCTTTGCTGCCTATTACGACAGGAACGCCAAGACAAATATCGTTCTGACCATATTCTCCTTCGAGCAATACGCAGCAAGGAAATACTTTCTTTTGATTGCGAATGATGCTTTCGACAAGGGCAGCTCCGGCAGCTCCGGGAGCGTACCATGCGGAAGTGCCAAGAAGCTTAGTAAGCGTTGCTCCGCCGACCATGGTGTCTGAAGCGACCTGTTTCAATTGATCAGCATTCAGGAAGTTGCTTACAGGCGTACCGTTGAGAGAGGCAAGACGAGTAAGAGGAATCATTGTAGTATCGCCATGGCCGCCGATCACAGTGGCATGAAGGTCATTCTGAGAGCAATTCAGGGCCTGCTGGAGGTAAGTCTTAAAGCGAGAGCTGTCAAGGATACCACCCATACCGATGATGCGGTTCTTTGGAAGACCTGTCGCTTTGAGAGTAAGATAGGTCATCGTATCCATTGGGTTAGAGATAACGACGATAACGGTGTTAGGAGAGTACTGGAGTAAGTTCTTCGCTACTGTCTCCACTATCTTGGCGTTGGTGCCTATCAGTTCCTCGCGGGTCATACCTGGCTTACGAGGGATGCCTGAGGTGATAACGCATACGTCGGAGTTAGCTGTTTTGCTGTAATCGTTAGTGCTGCCAATGACGCGCGTGTCGAAACCTAAGAGTGAGGAGGTCTGCATAATGTCTAATGCTTTTCCTTCGGCAAAACCTTCCTTGATGTCTACGAGTACGAGCTCTTCTACAAGGCCTCTGCGGGCGATATTGTCGGCACAGGTTGCACCTACAGCGCCGGCACCCACTACAGTTACTTTCATTCTATAAAATTAATTGGTGAGAGATAGAAATTTCGGTGCAAAGTTAAGAGATAAGGCTATTGCACAGGCGGAAATCTTAAAGATTTTGCATGTATTATTTGATTGCTGCCGCAGGTGAAAGCCTGTCAGATCAAAGGTTTTGATTGTATTTGCCCATTAGTAATACCTCGGTCCTCTTCTGTCTCCGTTATCCTGAGCATCTCCTCTCCAGAACCTGGGGCTGAGCTCCAGTGTTATGCCCATTGACATATAGAACGGAGTCTCAATGCGAAGGCGTGGCTTGCCAACATTGAAATTGGCGCCGAACTGCATATTGAACTTTGCGTATTTGTAGCCGACGTTCAGGTTCATAAAGGGGCCGACGAGGACGAAAGTGGGATCTTCGATGTCTACCCTTGGGTCTGTGAACTCTCTGCGGAAGCCGATGTTGTCGGAGGTAAAGGAGGAGTATTTATGGATATTGAACTTAACGCCTCCACACATATCGAACACCTCCTTTGCATAGAAACCAATGGAGGGCTGCAGGAATATCTGGTAGTACTTTGAATTATAATTTCCAATGATGCCAGGTCCTTTCTCGAGATTTCTTCTATCCATAGAACCGACGGCGCCGCCCCCGTAAATCTCGAAGAGACCTTTGCCGCCGAAAGGCATATAATAGCCTGCACCGAACTCCCAGCGGCTGCCTTCATAGCGCACGCTGTCCTGGGAACCATAGGTATTATCGTAGTCTTCATCTTCATCGGCGTAGCGGTTAGTCTTTCGATAGCTGGCAATCAGCCCCAGGCCAGTAACAGGCGAGACGGCAAAGTCGAGGGAAGGACTGAGCACTGTCTTTGGGGCATTGGAGTTGTTTTGGATCTTCAGGGAGCTGGTGAGCTTCACATCGCCGGCTTCGCGGAGCATGGGGGCATTTGTACGTTCCGGCAGGTATATTTTCGGGGCACATGAAGAGCACACCACAGCGAAGGAAAGGAGGAGGAAAAGAGGTAGTAGCTGACGCATAGAGCTAGTTTGGTGGAAAATTATATAAAAACCGCTACATGGTGCACTTATTCGACATGCTGCATGTCTTTTCAGGTCATCCGCATACAAAAAGGGCTGCTTTTTATTGCAGCCCTTTTGTATGTGACTTCTTAGCTATTTACGCTATGGTGATGCTATTATCGAGATATACATCCTGAATGTTGTTCAGCAGATCTATACCTTCATTCATTGGCTTCTGGAACGCCTTACGTCCGCTGATGAGGCCCATTCCACCTGCGCGCTTATTTACTACCGCAGTGGTGATTGCTTCCTGAAGATCTGTAGCACCCTTGGACTCGCCACCGGAGTTGATAAGACCAACACGGCCCATGTAGCAATTGGCAACCTGATAACGGCAAAGATCGATAGGGTGGTCTGTAGTCAATTCATCATAGACTTTCTTGTGCGTTTTACCGAAATTAACCGCTGTGTACCCGCCGTTGTTCGTAGGTAGCTTTTGCTTAATGATATCGGCCTGGATGGTGACGCCAAGGTGATTGGCCTGTCCGGTAAGATCGGCAGCGGTGTGGTAGTCTACTCCGTCTTTTTTGAAGGCATTATTACGGATATAGCACCAAAGTACTGTAGCCATTCCCAACTCATGCGCATATTCGAAGGCCCTGGCTACTTCAACGATCTGGCGTGAGCTTTCTTCCGAGCCATAATAGATGGTAGCACCGACAGCTACAGCTCCCATATTCCATGCATCCTTTATGGTACCAAACATGATCTGATCGAACTTGTTTGGATAGGAAATGAACTCGTTGTGATTCACTTTTACGATGAAAGGAATCTTGTGTGCGTATTTACGGGATACTGCGCCTAAAACACCATAAGTAGAAGCGACGGCATTACATCCGCCATCTATGGCAAGCTTTACGATATTCTCAGGATCAAAGTAGATGGGATTGGGCGCGAAGGAGGCGCCTGCGCTGTGCTCAATACCTTGATCTACGGGCAGGATAGACACATAGCCTGTGCCGGAAAGGCGGCCATGGTTCATAAGCGCGTTTATGCTGCGGAGAGTCTGAAGATTGCGGTTAGAGTTGATCCATACCTCGTCAACTGCATTTCCTGAAGGGGTGTGTAAGCTGGATTTGTCAATAGTTTTGCAGGTGTGATCCAAGTAATACCCGGCCTTATCACCAAGGAGGTCCTGTATTTTCTTTGAAGCCATAGAATGGTTTGGTTTTTAAAAATCGGTGCAAAGGTAATGATTGTTAGACATTACAGCTATATGAACTATAACTGTTATTGAGGATTTACGAGATAGATCCTTAAACCATCCAACCTCCCTCCTGTAACTTCCGGGAACGGCTGTCCTGACTCATCAATTAGCTGGCAAGCTACGTCGTCTGCGTCCTTGTAGTGGAAGTAGTACTTTATGTTATATCTTCTCATTTCCATAAGGATGCCTTTCCAGGGGGAGGGCAAGGGCATATTATAGTATGGATTTCCCGAGAAATAAGCCAGCCTTACAATATCCTGAGACTTGGGGCCGTAAGGGATGTTGGTTGTAAAGCTTCCATGGATTTCCGCCTTCTTCATCCATTCAGCCGTTTCAAATTCGCGCTGACCTTTTCGATACATGTCTTTTAACCCGAGCACGGGTGTGGCCAGGAAACTGATGGCGAAAAGCAGCATTATTGCTTTGACAAGTCGTCTCTCGCTCCTGCCGTGGAACGTTACTTTTTGTATGGTCAAAGCTCCTATGAGCATGCTGAGCGGTAGCATATACCAGAGGTAGCGCGCCTGAAAGTTGACGAGGAGGTAGCCCAAAGGAAAGAGCAGGAATGAGAGTGCGACGATAGAGAGTCTGCCGGCAAACAGCGTTTTTACCTGCTTGCTAAGCAATATAGCTAGAGCGACAACGACGGTGAAGGCAAAAAACATGGATAGCTCGTTCATGCTCAGCGCCAGCTTCAACAAGTTGTAAACCATTCTTATCCCTTGCAGCAGAAATAACCTAATGCTGCTATAAAATTGGGGTGCGGCCCCGTTGGCGATGAATGGATCTTCCCAATAGGAGGGGCTATCGGGGTAGACCGGAGGTAGGAGATGAATAATGTCTTCCTTCCAATACGGATGTCCTACAAGATACCAGGACATGTTGAGCGAGCCTGCGGTTCCCGTCGTGATGCGGCCGTACTTCTCGTAGAGGACGTATATCCAAGGGCTGCTGCAGACAACCATGACGAGGATGGTTGTGGCTGCTATTTTCAGCCAGTGATTCTCTTCCTGCTTGTCCTTTGCACGGGAGATAAAATAGGTGCAGCACAAGACGTTTAGTATGAAGAATGGGAATGCATAAGCCTTTGCGAAATAAGCCAGTGCTCCTAGGGCTCCTGTAGCAATCCAGAGCGAGGGCCGCACTGTAAAGTCATCCTTCAGCATTATGCGAAGTGCGGCCAAAAGGAAAAAACACTCCCATAGATCATCAAAGGATTGCCAGAAGATGGCGTAAACAAGGAAACCTACTAAAGTAAGGGATAGCAGCAACCTTACTCCCGGAACGATCTTAAAGAGAGAGAATAGAGAATAGCTGATGTAAAGAAAGCAGAGTGCACCTATTGTATTCACCATTATTGCAGAAGTGAAAGCTGCATAGCCACACTTGATCAATAGTGCTGTTAGCCATATGGCCCATGGGCTCCAGTATCCGTTTATAGCTCTTGCGTAGTCTCCGGCCACGTAACGTTTAGCAATCGTAAGATATGCTGTGGCGTCAGGGTCGACCAGGTATTGGTAGTAGGGATAAACCGCAAAAACCCCTGCAATCAAAAGCAGGGACGCAAGCAGTAAAGAGCCATGTGCCTTGAATAATTTCAAGTAGTTAAAATTATGATGTAATGATACCCTTATTATTCTTTTTCGCCAATAGTGCGTAGTAGCCGATGCAGGCACAACCCATGATGACCAGGGAGACAGGAAGCACATAGTGGGCATTACTGATCGGACCCGTGATCAAAGCAAAGTAGGCAATGAACAGTATGACAAACCACTTGACTATACGTTCGTGCCTTGAATAGAACACAAAGAGCACAAACCCACCTACCTTAACTAAGTTGACTAAGAGCACCACTAAAGCTATAATGGCAGAAGTGTTGTGGCGCAGGTACTCAGTAACTCCTGTTATGCCGCTCTCCGCAAGTTCCTGCTTAAAGCTTTTGCTTTTATTCTCGTATAACTTACCTAATGTGAGCCGACCGGTAAACATTTCCAGCTCACCTCTTCCTGTTTCGATAAAGAAGCGACTGCTCATTTGGAGGTGATAAAGCAGATACGGTACAAATTCCCTCCGGAGAAGTTCTACTCCACGGTGTTGTGCATAATCATATCTTTCTTTAAACTGCCGCAGTTCTCTGATCTTTTTCCGTTCAGTGTCCATGAAGGCTTTAGCTGCTGCGCTCCCTTCCCTGCCTCCGATATAGTTGTGGTAGTAATACAATGCGTTGAAGGACTGGATACTGGTGAAGTGGAACTTTCCGGTACGAGTAAGATTCCAGGAGTTGTAGAGGAGGATGCATACAACAGGTAACGATGCGATCATTATAGTTTTGCGGACGTTTTTCTTTAGGACAGCAGCGTAGATCGCCAGGGCTAAAAATTGAACAAAGGCAAAAGGATATAGGACAGGTTTTATAAACAGGCCCACGGTTAACGCCAGGGCCATGTAGGTAAGATGCCTGGTCTGCTTTGTTTTCAGAAAGCAGATCGCATTCCCAAAGTAAATAAGCACGAACGTTTGCAGGAGCAGGTCAGGGGCGATAGTATTAGCATAGATGAACTGTGAAGGGAAAGACACAATGAACAAGAGCAGGAGCCAGTCATATTTGATGTTATAACCAAGCGCGGTAGTTGCTTTACGGAAATAGGCAATGTTCCAAATGGAGATGATGTTCTGCAGGAAAAGCACTACCCAATTGTTTATGGAGACCATGTAGGTAAGCAGCAAGAAGAACGGATAGCCAGGCGTCCGAAGGGTTTTGTATTCATCCAGGTGGGGCAAAGCGGCGTTTCCGCTGTAGAAGAAAAAGCTGTTTTTGATGTTTACTGCTTCCAATATGTATTCGAATGAGTCACCATTAAATATCCTCTTGTAGTGAAGCGCGAGCAGGTAGAAGGCAAGATGTACTACCGAAATAACAGCAAGAAAAAAGAGATTCCTTCTGCTGGTTTGGTTCATGGTCTAAAAATAGTGGAACTATTCCGCACTTAATAGCTTGCTGAAGTATGGCAGTGCCTTGAGCATCCTGCTGCCGTACCAGCTAAACATCTCGCCGTCCACGAGCTTTACTTCTGTGTCCCGCAGTTCCTGCTTCAGTTCGGCTACGTGCTTTTCCTGGAAGGGGAAAGGCTCTGAGGAAAGAAGAACAAGTTCAGGGGCCAGAGCTTTCAGTTCGCTCAGGGAGAGTTCAGGATACCTCGTATCTTCCTTCATTACATTCTCCCAGCCCAAGGCCTCAATCATGCAGTTGATAAAAGTGTCCCGTCCAGCGGTCATCCATGGCTTGTACCATATGAAGTAAGCTACCCTTTTGAGTTTTGTTGACCTCTGTAGTTCTTCAAATCCATTCCTGATACTGTCTGTAATGGCATCTGCCTCCCGTGCTTTGCTGACGAGCTGACCCACAGACCGGATCATAGTGAGTGCTTCTTCAAGCGTCCTGATGTCGCTGATCCAGACGGGATACCTCCCCGCCAATGTTTCTATCTGTTCCCTTTCATTTTCTTCCTTATTGGCTATTATTAAGTCCGGGGCCAGTTCGGTGATTCTGTCAATGTGCAGCTTCTTTGTCCCGCCAACCCTTGCTTTATTCTGGTGCCAATGGTCGGGATGAACACAGAACTTGGTAATGCCTACCACTTCCTCTTCCAGGCCGAGGTCATAGAGTAATTCTGTTTGTGAGGGTACCAGCGAAACGATCCTCTTCGGGGGGTAATTTATCGTTACCTTTCTTCCTAACATATCGGAGAAGGTCCTTATCACTGCCTGAATTTTTTGTAGTAAAAGACAAGAAAGACACAGAAGAGGATGTAGATTATATAGAAAGTGGGCGTGTATAGGTCTACCTCACTGCGGAACTTCAGCGTGAACTGCAAGATCACTGACAGTGCCGTCAAGCCGATGTAAGTAAGAAGCGCCCAATGCCTCAGATCGCAGATAAAGATCCAGCAAATAGTGTAGGCTAATATCCAGGCCGTAGATATCCAACTTTCTGAAGGGAACGGGAACTCTCTGAAGTTCCAGATGCTATAAAATAGCATGAGCAAATGAAACAAAGCCACCAATGGGAAAAGTATCGGTGGCTTTGTCCAGACTCTTTTAATAAAAGGTTCACTCATAGCAGCGAGTAGTGGTAAGTCTATCCTTTGCTGAATGCGTTAAGTATATCGTACTTGGTGAGAATATTATACTGACCGCTATCATCCCTGGTTAGTACCGCACCGTTGTCCTTATTGATGTAATGCGAAAGACGCTCTACGGGAGTGCTCGCTTCTACAACCGGAAGCGCTGGTTCCTTCACGTCCGCTATCAGAAAGTCCTTGACGTCAGTATTCTCTATCAGTTTCTTAAATAGTCCCGCCTGCGTAATAGCGCCGGTCAACTCTCCGCCTTTCACAACCGGCACCTGCTCGATATCGTACTTTTTCATCAGTTCCAGGGCATCGCTAACTTTGGCATCTTCTTCTATTGTTACCAGTCTCCTTCTGCCAAGCCCACCCATCAGGTCTTTTACTGTTTCCACCTCGAGGAAGCCTCTGTCCAGCATCCACTCGTCGTTATAGATTTTTCCGACATACCGGCTGCCGTGATCATGGAATACCACCACTACTAAGTCGGTTGGTTTTAGGCGCTCCTTCAATTGCTTTAATCCAGCAATAACAGAACCTGCAGAATAGCCGACAAACAGCCCCTCTTCCTTGGCAATCCTTCTTGCCATTACAGCGCCGTCCTTATCCGTTACCTTTTCAAAATGATCTATCACGTCGTGGATATAGTTCTGTGGCAGGAAGTCTTCTCCAAAGCCCTCGGATATATAAGGATGCACTTCGCTCATATCAAGCTCGCCGGTATCAAACCATTTCTTGAGCAAGGATCCGTAGGTGTCAATGGCCCACATCTGGATGTCGGGGTTCTTCTCGCGCATGTACATTCCAATACCTGTGATTGTGCCACCGGTGCCAGACGCTACAACTACGTGCGTTACTTTGCCATCAGTCTGGTCCCATATTTCCGGTGCTGTGCTTTCATAATGGGCCTGTCGGTTAGCGAGGTTGTCGTATTGGTTTACATACCAGCTATTAGGTATTTCTGTTGCCAGCCTTTTAGACACTGAGTAATATGACCGGGAATCCTCAGGTTCCACATTAGTAGGGCAAACAATCACCTCTGCGCCCACGGCCTTCAGTATATCTATCTTTTCCTTTGACTGTTTGTCTGTGGTGGCAAATATGCACTTATACCCCTTTATAATAGCAGCAAGCGCCAGACCCATGCCTGTGTTGCCGGATGTGCCCTCTATGATGGTCCCACCTGGCTTTATCTTTCCTTCTTTCTCGGCCACTTCCAGCATTTTCACAGCCATCCGGTCCTTTATGCTATTGCCGGGGTTGAAGAAATCTACCTTGGCATATACAGGGCAGGGCAGGTCTGCAGTCACCTTGTTCAGTTTGATGAGTGGTGTATTCCCGATTGTCTGAAGGACATTGTCATATACTCTCTTACTTGCATTCATAAGGCTAAAACTTGCGGCGAAGGTAGAAAAA
Organism: uncultured Taibaiella sp.; assembly: GCA_946886975.1. The sequence goes on from CAMPJV010000029.1 coordinate 12,588, forward strand.
TGTCTTTAGTTGGCTTTTTATATTACGTCAAAACATCAGATTGAACCTGGTTCAGGCGCTTAAGTCCGGGCATTAGATTGGTGCGATGGGATCTCACAATTTCGCGATCCAGTATAGGTCCAATGAGATCCAATCATAGGCAATTATAATTCAGCAATCAGAACAGCTCCGTTTAAACTCTTATCAGACAGAATAAATTATGCCTTTCACCCTTGGCCGGAGCTTTACCTGCTCGTCAGTTGCGCATCTTTGGGTATGAGCAAGTGATTAGATACGAAGCCCTTATTCGCAGCATATTTCGATTGTAGAAAGGTGTGGTGGAGATCGGAAGCTGATTAATGATATATATGTTTGTCGGGCGATATAAAAAAGTCCTTTATAATGTCAAATCGAAAGAGACTTTTTAATAGGGAGAGAATGAAAGCGTTAGGTATTAGAAAAAAAATCTCTTGGATTACTTCTTTAATCCATTTTTAATACTAATTTGTAACCCCAACATTGTTACAAAGGTCCCCACATGGCAACATTTTTTGCTTTCCGCATTCCACTATTCTTAAGCTCTTCTTAATTAAATTTTCATTTTATTTTAATGATTACACCATGCAATTTTTTACTTCAAACCACTACCTTTTTATGAAAAATGTCCTGATTAGCTCCTTGAAGCTCTTCTTAACTATCTTTCTCTGCCTCCTGGTGCAGCAGGCGCACTCACAAGTTTCCGTGACAGCCACCGCCGGTACCGCAGGTCCTACTTCTTACACGACACTTAGCGCTGCTTTTACAGCAATCAATTCAGGTACGCACCAAGGTGATATTACGATCAATATTACAGGAAATGTTACCCAACCCGCAGCGCCCCAGGCGTTGTATGCAAGTGGTATATCTACAGCACTTTATACTTCGATACTGATAAAGCCCGATGCGCCGGGGAGGATAATAAACTCTGCAGCCACTCCAACGGGTAGCAGGGGAATTATCGACCTGCTTGGTGCAGACAATATCACAATTGACGGATCTGCTACAGGTGGCACTTCGCAAGATCTCACAATTCAGGTGAACGGAACAACAAATCTGGTCCCTGCGATCAGGCTGGAAGGTGGCACGACAGCCATCGCTTTAGGTTGTAATAACATAGTTATTAAAAATGTTATCATTATCGGCAACAGTATAACTAACACTGGTATGCATGGAATCGCTGCTGCTACTGCTTATACAAGCGGGACAGCCTCCAGCACCATGACTGCTACTGGTACCAGTGCAGACAACGACAATGTCACTATTCAGAACTGTAACATTTCAAAATGTTATGTTGGTATTTATGCAGCAGGAACAGCCGCGGTAAGTGCAGGAGGCATGGACAACTGGACGATTACGAACAACATAATAGGCCCGGCTTCTGCTGGCACTAATAATATTGGGTTTAAGGGCATTCACATGCAAGGCGCCTTTAACGCCAATATATCGAGTAATACCATCCGAAACGTCATAACCACAGTTACACAATCTGGTGGTATCTATATCGCTTCGGGCGTAAACGGGTTAACAATCACTCAGAACACTGTGAGCAATATTTCGTCCAGCAGTAGCTCCAGTGGTACCTCTGCGGTTTCCGGAATTTTCATCGGCACTACCATTACAAACTCTACCGTTGCAAGAAATCTCATCAATGGCGTTTCGAATACAAGCGCAAGTGGATACGGGGGACGAGGTATCATGTATAATGC
>CAMPJV010000030.1 GCA_946886975.1 uncultured Taibaiella sp.
GCATAATCCACAATACCTAAGACCTTATCCTTAGACGACATCTGGGTTTCGAACCTACCTACGGCGCCACTGAAATTCGTCAGCACGGCAAGGACATTCATTCCATCCTCTCCAAGCAGCACGGAAGCACCATAAACAGCCAAGAGATTGTAAGCATTGAAGGTGCCAATCAACCTGAAGTGGGCTTCGTGATTGTCGACATTCATTACAAGGCCTGTGAGATTATTCTCCAGGACCTTTCCCTTAAAGGTTGCAGGTATCTTTAAGCTGTATGCGTTCTTCTCAGCTTTAGTATTCTGGAGCATTACCGCTCCCCGTTTATCGTCTACGTTGGTTAATGCGAAAGCTTCAGCGGACAGATCGTCAAAGAACTTCTTCTTGACGCGGATGTATTCATCAAAAGTCTTGTGGTAGTCGAGGTGGTCGTGAGTGATGTTGGTGAATATGGCTCCTGAGAAGTCAATACCAGCTATGCGCTGCTGGTGAACCGCATGGGAGCTTACTTCCATGAACACATGGGTACAGCCTGCTTCCGCCATTTTACTGAGGAGCGACTGCACGCTTATTGCGTCAGGGGTAGTATGGGTGGCAGATATAACCTCGTCGTTGATATGATTCTGAACCGTTGAGATAAGTCCGCATATATGGCCTAACTCACGGAATGTCTTGTAGAGCAGTGTGGCGACTGTGGTCTTGCCATTAGTACCAGTTACACCAACCACCTTCATCTTCTTAGAGGGTTGGCCGTAGAAGTTGCTTGCAGCAAGACCTGCGGCATAGGAACTGTTAGTAACCTGAACGTAGGTAATGCCCTCGATCATCTCTGAGGGTAGCTGTTCACAGATTATAGCTACCGCTCCCAATTCAACTGCTTTTGCGATATATTGGTGGCCATCCGAAACTGAACCGCGGACTGCGATGAAGGCTGTGCCGGCACTCACTTTCCGTGAGTCGATGGACAAGTCCTTTATCTCAACCTCAGGATTTCCCCGGAGTTGCTTTGGAGACAGGTTGGTTAATATGTTACTTAATGCGGGCATTCAGTATTAGCTAAGCAGCAGTACAATTTTTTGACCTTTTGATATCTTGGTTCCAGGGGCTACGGACTGGCCTTGCACAACTCCCCTACCCCGGATACTTACTTTCATTCCTTCATTCTCTAACAGATAGATAGCATCCTTTAGCCCGAGACCTTTAACATCAGGAACAAGGCCATGGTATATTTCCTTAGTCTTAAGAAATACTCTTTTGTTTGTATCTACATTGAGAGATACTACTGCTCTTGGGTTTACTTCTTCTTCCGCCTTTTTGCCGAGCGCTTTTAACATCCTATTATAGCTATTGCCAGTGGCGGCAAGCGTTGCGGCTAAAGCAGCCTCCCCTGTCTTTGCTATACTATCAACAGGCCCAGCCCAATAGGCCATCCCGTTGGCAAATATTTTGTCTGACACCATTCTGAAGACCGGAGCAGCCAATGTTCCCCCATAGTAGGAGCCGGCATGTGGCTTGGTCCTTATAACGACAGCCATAGTGTACTTGGGCTTTTCAGCAGGGAAGTAGCCAACGAAAGAACCCTGGTAGACTCCATCGGTATACCGGATGCCCTTATCTGCCACCTGGGCCGTACCTGTTTTCCCAGCTATCCTGTAGTAGGGAGACTGGATGTGCTTACCTGTTCCAGTGACTACGACTTCCTCGGCACATCTCTGGAGCTGAGCAACAGCACTGTCGCTTGCAATCTTTTCTACAAGTACAGTTGGTTCGTAGACCTTTACGTCCTTACCATATTCACGCACAGAGCTTACCAGATAAGGCTTCATCATCTTACCGTCGTTTGCAACAGCGTTATAGAGCATACAGGTGTGCAAAGGAGCGACGAGAATACCGTAGCCGGTAGCCATCCATGGCAATGTTGTTTTGCTCCAGTGTTTAGAACCCGGAATAATTACTGCCGGCTTACGCTCACCCTTAAGGTCTATGCCGGTGCGCTGAGTAAGGTGGAGTCTCTTGAGATGGGCAACAAACTTTTCCGGCTGATGGCCATAGTATTGCTGGGCAAGGGTTGCCATGCCTACGTTAGAGGATTGAGCAAAGGCCTTTCTGATAGGCATGATACCCAGACCGTGATGTGAGTCATGCATTACCCTATTGGCGAACTGCTTGGCACCGCCTTCGCAGTTTACATTGTTCTCGACGTTGACATATCCGTCGCTAAGTAACGCAGCGAGGGTCGCCATTTTGAAGGTGGAGCCAGGCTCCGTGGGGAACATGGCGTAGTTCAGATCCTCCCAGTAGCTGCCATCTTTCTGACGGCCGAGATTGACCAGAGCCCTGATCTTGCCGGTCTCAACCTCCATAACTACTACCGTTCCGTACAGGCATTCGTACTTTTCAAGAACAGTGAGCAAAGCATGCTCAGCCACTTCCTGAATGCTAATGTCTATAGTGGAGACTATATCTCTACCATTCTGAGGTTCTATCTCTGAGCCTTCTACGGGCATCCAGACACCACCGGTAACTTTCTGGTCAAGGCGGCTCCCGTTGATGCCGTGGAGCACACTATCGAAGGTGGACTCGAGACCTATGGTTTGGGAGTTTTCACGGTAGAGGCCGATGGTACGGTAGGCAAGCATCCCGTAGGGATTTATGCGCTTGATCCTGGAGTCTGAGATAAGACCGCCGACTCTTTTGCCTTTGTTGAATATCGGGAACGTACGTACCGCCTGGTATTGATAGTAAGGGAGATTTCTCTTTAGGGTGTAGTATTTCTCTTTCCCTTTGAAGGCTGCTGTGAGCTTTTGCTTGTAAGAAGCCTTAGAGCCGTCCTTGAACAACCCCGACAGGCAACCGGCCAGAGAGTCGACATACCTATAAAAGGTATCCTGCTTAATAACGGAAAAGTCTACATGAAGATTGAACTGAGGAATAGAAGAGCATAGCAGCAGGCCATCCTCCGTATATATATTGCCACGTTCCGCGGGGAGGACAGTATTGTGTGTGCGCATCTCTTTTGCAAGAGCCCGCAGCTCAGGGCCTTCCTTCACCTGCACCATAGCAGCTTTGACTATGATAGCAACACCAAGAAGGCAAACACAGGTAAAGGCTACATAAACACGGAATCGTATGTCTTTCTTAACGTTCAATTACTCACAGTTTTATTACTATCAATCTCTATCTTGTATGCGGGAAGCATGATGGGCTTTAGACCCTGGGAAGCCGCGTTGCGGATAACCTGGGTCTCCATGCCAGCATTCATGATCTGGCTCTTTATATCCATATACTTCCAACGGAGCTCTTTAAGCTGATCGTTCTTACGATTGAGCACCCTCTGGGTTTCTATGGTGCGCTGATTGTTGGTGATGTAGAGGACGCAGAGCAGGACAAGGAACGCCATATAGGGAACGTTGTTTACTATGCCTCTATAAGACACTTTATCTACCAGGGCTTTCCAGTCGCTGCTGACGTTCTGTGCAGGTGTTAGCTGCTCTTCCTGCTCCCGTATGTCTTTCTCGTCTTCCATTTAGACTCTCTCTGCTATGCGTAATCGTGCACTTCTTGCACGAGGATTATTTTTTGTTTCCGCCTCGGAGGCTTCGATGGGCTTTGCGTTCACCGGCTTCAATATCCACTTACCTTTCCTGTTGCCCATCATGTCCGGCTCTTCCTCATCCCCACCACCCCGCTTAATAAACTGCTTCACTATCCTGTCTTCTATGGAATGGAAGGTGATGACACTGAGTCTTCCTCCCTCCTTTAAACACTGAGCAGACTGTTCGAGGAAATCCTTCAGCGCGCCCAACTCATCATTTACCTCTATCCTTAACGCCTGAAAGACCTGTGCCAAATACTTGTTAGGATTTCCCCGCATCACTGGTCCGATCATTGCCTTTAAGGTTTCAATGCTGCTTAAAGAACCTTTCTTCCTGTTGTCTACAATATGCTTTGCGAGTTGCTTAGCGTTTCTCACCTCTCCATATTGCTCGAACAGCTTGTGCAGTTCCTGCTCACTGTAACTTTTCAATACATCTGCGGCCGTCTTCTCTCCCCTCTGGTCCATTCTCATATCGAGCGGACCTTCGAAGCGGATGGAGAAACCCCTCTCTGCTGTATCGAACTGAAAAGAACTTACTCCGAGGTCCGCAAGTATGCCATCTACCTCGGGATATCCATGCAACTTCAGGAACCTCTTTATGTACCTGAAGTTTTCAGTAACCGGGATGAGACGCTCATCGTCGGGCTTATTTCTCCAGGCATCGGCATCGTGGTCGAAGGCTAGGAGCTTGCCACCGGGGCCTAACTGCTCCAATATTGCCCTGCTGTGACCACCACCTCCGAAAGTTGCATCTACATAAACGCCTCCCTTCTTTATGGCTAAACCGTCTACCGCTTCATTTAAAAGAACTGATGTGTGGTAAAAAGTGGGGGAACCCATTTAGAAACTCTCAAAGGGGTTAATAAAATCTCCACCTGCTACCTCAGAAGCCAGGTCTGACATGTTACCGGACTTCTGATTGATATAATTGAAATAAGTATCTTTATCCCACAACTCTACTTTGTTGCCCTGCGCAGAGAACACCATATCCTTTTTGATACCTGCATATTCCTGTAAGGGCTTGGGTAACAACACTCTACCTGCGCTATCCACCTCCACTTTAGTAGCTCCATTTAAAAAGAGCCTTTTGAACTCACGAGCTTTGGCATTGAAGTCGTTCAGCTTATTGATCTTTTCGGCCAAAGCATTCCAGCTACTTAAAGGAAAGAGACTCAAGCAGTTATCGAATCCACGATTTATGACGAACCTGTCGGCCTCTCCTTCGGAAAGCTGCTTACGGAAGCCGGAAGGGACGAGGAAACGGCCCTTGGCATCGATTGCAACTTCATATTCGCCTAGCAGAGTTGTCATGTGGGAGAAGAACAGCTTTTACCCTCTTTCAACACAAAATAACACAAACTCCCACAATTTAACACCATGATTCAAATACATATTTATCCACAGAAATATATATGAATCAACGCCTTATCCCGTGCGGCTTTCAGGGGCGAGAGCAGCGTGGTAGGAATTACTTCTGTTAATAACCGTTAACAACTGTGGATAACGCCTGAATTAGGGGTTGCATATTTGTAAACTGATACGTAAATAGCTCCATTTCATGAGAGGACAATTCACACTGGACAAACGACCTGAGGAGTTAGGAAGAGCGTAAAAGGGAAAGTCACAGTATCGAACAGGGCCGATAAAAATGGGATGAGGATCTATGCCATTGGCAGAATTACTTCAGTATTTTTGCGAGGAGACTTCATTGTAACTCCCTGGTGAAAGCATAGAGAAAGCATAGTTAAAGCATAGAGAAGGCATACCTAGTATTATTTTCTTCAATACAACCGAACATTCGGTCTGGGATAAAAGGTACCGTTGATTTAACAGTCTTTTAGACGGAGCATTAGGGATTAAGCGTTAGATTAGCTATTTTTGCAGCCCTTTTATGCGTATACGCAGTTTAAACTATTGGTTTATTGGTTGTTGCCTGGCATTACTTAGCGCTTGCAGCGGGTATGAGAAAGTGCTGAAGAGCGATGACGTCAGCTACAAGCTTACCAAAGCTAATGACTATTATGACAAGCGCCAGTATCAGAAGGCCAGCGCTGTTTATGAGAGCCTGCTGCCTGTGATGAAGGGTACCAAGAACTTTGAGGCGCTTTACTTTAAGTACGCCTATTCTTCTTATTATCTGAAAGACTATCTATCTGCCTCGTATCACTTCAAGAATTTTGTGGACTACTTCCCGAGCAGCAAGGACGCTGAAGAGGCGGAATATATGCATTCTGTAAGCTTATACAAGCTATCACCAAAGCCTACACTGGAGCAGACGAATACGCTGAAGGCCATGGAGGCGATGCAGTCGTACATCAACACCCATCCATCTTCCAAGAGACTGCCTGAGGCTAACAAGCTGATGGAGGAGATGCGGCTGAAACTGGAAACCAAGGATGCGGGCGCTGCAAGGCTTTATTATAATATCAGCCAGTACAAGGCAGCAAGCATTGCATACAAAAGCGTGCTGCAGCAATATCCGGAATCGCCTAATAGCGACCTGTACCAGTATATGATCGTAAGGGCATTGTATCACTATGCAGAAGCGAGCTACCCTGAAAAGCAGCCGGAAAGATTTGCAAATGCCGTGTCTGCCTACAATGAGCTAAAAGAGACCTACCCGAAATCGAAGTATATTTCTGAAGCTGAAAAGTATTATTCCCAAGCAAATAACAATATAAATAAACTGCGCAATGAGCATCAATAAAAGAGCACTGGCATCGGTAAACCCTATGATAGAGACGCGTGATGTGATCGCTATCAAAGAAAAAACTGGCAACCTTTATGAGTCTATCGTTGTGATGTCTCGCAGGGCTAACCAGATAGCTGTGACTATGAAGGAAGAACTTCATAAGAAGCTGGACGAGTTTAGCAGCCACACCGACAGCCTGGAGGAAATACACGAGAACAAAGAGCAGATCGAAATCTCCCGTATGTATGAGCGCATGGCAAATCCTGCCCTGCAGTCAACTACTGAGTTCTTCGAAGACAAGATCTACTATCGCAAGAAGTAATCGTGCTGCATGATATTGACCTGACAGGTTTATTTATGAGCCTGTCAGGTTTTCTTTTATTAGTAACTTTAAGAGGTAATGGGGAGTAAGTACAAACATCTTTTCTTCGATCTGGATCACACGCTGTGGGACTTTGACAAGAACTCGGAGAACACGCTGAAAGGATTGTACTATGAGTATGACCTGGACAGTCGCGGTATTCCTGGCTTTGAGGCATTCATGGAGATATACCGGGTGCACAACGACAGACTTTGGGAGCGGTTCAGAAATGGATACATAAAGAGAGAAGAGCTGAGATGGAAAAGGATATGGCTAACGCTACTTGACTTTAAGGTTGCGGATACTGCGCTGGCGTACGAGATGAGTGCGGCTTACCTGGAGATACTACCACAACAGACCATACTTACGCCGTTTGCCAAGGAACTTCTCAATCACTGCAAGGGCAGATATGTGATGCATCTTATTACCAATGGGTTTGAGACTACGCAGTGGCAGAAGCTGCAATACTCGGGGATCGCTCCTTACTTCGGGCACGTCATCACTTCTGAGAAGAGCGACAGGCCTAAGCCTCACAGGGAGATCTTTGACTATGCACTACGTGCAACGGGTGCTGTTGCTGAAGACAGTATTATGATAGGCGATGCATTGGATATAGATATTTTGGGAGCGTTTAATGCAGGCTGGGACCAGGTGTATTACAATCCAGCACGGATTGTGCATGACAGGAAGCCGACGTATGAAGTAGGATGTTTGAGTGAGATGATGAGCGTGTTTTAGAACAAAATCTAAGAGAAAAACTCTAAGCATTAATTCCTAAATCCTAAACAGGAGAACTCTAATGACGTGGGTTATTAATCTCTTTTAATGCAGTGCGCCTGAGTAGTTGAGAGTTCTTGCTTTCAATAAGATAAACGGTAGGGAAATTTATATGCCTGTGCCTGATATGGGCTTTACTGATTGAGAGATACCTTTGCATGGTTCGTTACACCAGCACCCCGCTAATTAAGCATGCTTTTCGAAGCATATAAGGATCAATAACGCATAAATGTCAAAAAAGGTCGCTTCTCATTTCCAGGAAGGTGGAATTCCTGTTTCTCCTACACTAAACACCATAGACACCTCGCTGCCGGAGCAAGGTGACAGACCGGTGGATAAGCGAGTCTTTTTCCTGAGCATCCAGGCGGTAATAAATGCCATAATCATTGGCTGCATTGCTAAGCTACTGGTGTGGCTGATAGCGCTGATAACGAACTTATCATTTTACGGGAAATTCTCTTTCGAGGAATCGTCGCCTGCAGGAAATCAACTTGGAATGTGGGTAATTGCAGTACCTATAGTTGGGGCGATCATTGTGGGTATAATGGCGAGGTTTGGCTCGGCGGCTATAAGGGGCCACGGAATACCGGAAGCGATGGAGCAGATACTGGTGAACGAGAGTAAGATAAAACCTATCATAACTTTCCTGAAGCCAATATCCGCGGCAATATCCATAGGCACAGGGGGGCCATTTGGGGCTGAGGGACCTATTATTGCAACCGGCGGTGCTTTTGGCTCAGTAGCGGGGCAGATAATGAGAATTACCGCCAACGAACGCAAGATAATGCTGGCTGCCGGCGCCACTGCTGGTATGGCGGCTATCTTCGGCACGCCGGTAGCGGGGGTACTACTAGCTATCGAGCTCCTGCTATTTGAATTTTCACCACGCTCTATCATTCCCGTTGCGCTTGCATGCGCGACAGGGACAGCAATGCACTATGCACTCTTTGGATCTGAGCCCGTGTTTGCGATGATCAGCGTTCCGGAACCGACGAGCGTAGCTATGATCACCTACGTATTGCTGGGAGCCATCCTCGGCGTTGCGGCCTCACTTGTATCTAAAGCCGTGTACCTGATAGAAGACCTATTTGAACATTTGCCCGTACACTGGATGTGGTGGCCTGCCATTGGCGCAGTTGCCGTGGGTGTGGTGGGGTACTTTGCTCCAAGGACGCTGGGCGTAGGATATTCCAATATTACTTATCTGCTTTCGGGGGACGTTCCCATCAGGTTTATGCTTTCGCTGTGTGTGCTGAAATTTATTTCGTGGGTAATATCTCTCGGCAGTGGTACTTCAGGCGGGACCTTAGCCCCATTGCTGACCATTGGCGGCGCACTTGGCGGACTGCTAGGTGTTGCCACTCTTGCTATTTTTCCAGGTGCAGAAATCAACCTTGCCACGTGTGTGCTGATTGGCATGGCGGCCATGTTTGCCGGTGCATCCAGGGCCCTGCTGACCTCCATTATCTTCGCACTTGAAACCACCATGCAGCCACATGGACTGCTCCCGCTGCTGGGCGCCTGCACGACATCCTATTTCGTTTCCTTCTTTCTGATGAAGGGAAGCATCATGACCGAGAAGATACAGCGCAGGGGAGTCTTTACGCCTGACGCCTACCAGCCAGACATCTTACTAAAGACAAAAGCCGAGCAGGTGATGGACGCTGAACCCGATGTACTAAGCCTGCACAACACGGTAAAAGACGCTAGAGAGTGGATAAAAGACAAAGCAGCACGCCAGGGACAGATATTATTTTTCATCGTAGTAGATGATGAGGGCACTCTGACAGGAACGGTCAAAAGAGAAGATATATTCAGCAAGGCCTATCCGGATGACACAATGATAGCAGACCTTCCCATGAATAAAGGGTTTGTATTTCCCTCCAGCAGCTTAAGTCTTACGGTGGACATATTGGAAAAGCATGAACTAGATCTTCTCCCCGTGATAGAAGATGCCAAGGTAGTGGGCGCCATATCACATAAAGAAGTCTTTAAGGCTTATGCCATGCGTAGAAAAGAAGATGTAGCGGGACAGAGTATATCACTGAAGCGAGAAGGGATCAAGATAGTTCTTAAAGGAAGGCGCATATTAAAGAGCGGTGAATAAGACATCCTGTTTGTCTCGCCTGAGACCAGATAGTGCAGTGCAGCACTAACGCTACCCCATCAGGTGCAGCCAGTTGAATATCTCCTTTTTGGTCTTACCCAGCTTTTGCTGCAATTGCTTTAGTACCTCCTCTTCCTTACCAAGCTCGTAATCGAGCTCCTTCATATCAATATGAGGATACTGTTCTTTGATACGCTCTTTTTTCTGGTCCCAGTTTTTAAATGCTTCATTTTCCATCTGTTCCGATTTTATGATACAATATCATAAAGAACAAATAAACCGTACCCTCAAAATTAAAGTTGGCTAGTTCCTGACCTTTCACGGAACAATGCAGCTTGCAAAAGAAGCCAGCCTATATTTTATTTTACCACTATCTCGCTGACAACTCTTTCACTGAAGTACTCGTTAATACGGACTATCAATTGCTGTTTGCCGAAGTAAAGTTCCTGCTTGAGGGCGGCGACATCGGTATATATCGTGAGGATTTCGCCGTTGAGGACAACGTTGCGGGTGTATTTTGAGATGGTCTTTCCTACTATTTCTTCCCACTCCTGCTGCATGCGGAGCTCATGGACTTTTGGCTTCCACTTGCTTTTGTCTAATAACAGGTTTAACGCTTCACCTATACTGTAGGAACCCATGGTCGTATTAGTCTATTGTTATTGTTACTCTTTTACCGAGGCCCTCCTCGAAGAGCCTGTACAAAGTTGATAATTGGATGTCGCATTTCCCGTTTTCAAGACGAGAGATGTAGGATTTTTTTGTCCCCAATTTATCTGCCAGCTGTTCTTGAGTCATACCAGCTTCTTTTCTTGCATCTTTAAGCATTTCGCTGATGGCGAAAAGGAGGGCCTTTTCTTCGAAAGCGTTCCTCTTTTGCGTACCGAGTTCACCATACTTCTGATCCAGAAGCTCTTCAAAGGTCTTTTGCTTTCTCATGTTGTAGTTATCGGGACGCAAGTTAACTAATTAGTTTACTACTTATGCAATCCATTGATTATCAATGATAATTTTCAAATAAAACTGCATGAGTTATGAGGTATTTACGTATCTTTGCATCCTGAAAAAATAGAAAAACAACAATAATGTCTCATTTATCTACTGAACAAAAGACAAATATTTACAAGGAATTTGGCGGCGCTGAAAAGAACACTGGTTCTATCGAGGGTCAGATAGCTCAGCTTACAGAGCGTATCAACCATATTTCTAACCACCTGAAGCAAAACAAAAAGGACTTTTCCACTCACCGTGGCCTTATGGGCATGGTAGGTCGCAGGAGACGCCTTCTTCAGTACCTGACACGCACAAACCTTCAAGGCTACCGCGAACTGATCGAAAGACTCGGTCTTCGTAAGTAAGTCTCCATAAATTTTTCGCTATTCCCAACTATAACGGTTGGGAATAGTTTTATTTCCACATGTCTAAATTTAATGTATGACTCCCAATCCAATTTCCGTATCGTTCAAACTAGATGACGGACGAGAAATATCGATTGAAACGGGCAAACTCGCCCGCCAGGCTGATGGCGCAGTCGTAGTACGCTTAGGTAACTGTATGTTACTCGCTACTGTTGTTGCTAACTCAGAACCAAAACCTGGCCAATCTTTCTTCCCGCTGACCGTAGATTACCAGGAAAAATTTGCATCTGCCGGCCGTATCCCGGGTTCATTCTTCAAACGCGAAGGTCGTCTTAGCGATTATGAAGTGTTGATCTCCCGTCTGATCGACCGCGCATTGCGCCCGCTGTTCCCTGAAGACTATTACTGCGATGTGCAGGTAATGGTAACATTGATCTCTTCCGATCCTGAGGTAATGCCTGATGCATTGGCTTGTCTTGCTGCTTCGGCCGCGCTTGCTGTGTCTGACGTGCCCATCCAGGAAGTGATCTCCGAGGTACGCGTAGCTCGTATCAATGGTAAATACCTCATTAACCCAACCCGCACTGAGCTAAAAGATGCGGATATGGATTTCATTATCGCTGCCACTGAAAAGAACATCATGATGGTGGAGGGCGAGGCTAAGGAATGCCAGGAAGAAGACATGATCCACGTAATAGAACTGGCTCATGAAGCAATCCGCAAGCAGATCAAAGCACAGATAGAACTTCGCGATAAGATAGGTGTAACTGCCAAACGTGACTATGTAAGAACCGAAACTAACGAAGAACTGAAAGCTAAGGTGGAAGCCTTTGCTGGTCCTCGTTTGAAAGAAATAAGCCGTAGCGCATCTCCTAAGCACGATCGTAGTCATGCTTTTAAGGAGCTACAGGAGGAACTGTTCATGCACCTTGCAGAAGGCCTGCAGGAAGGTGAGTCTGTACCTGATGCTACAAGGTCTTTTGCCAAGAAATATCTCGAGGACCTGCAGTACTATACTGTACGTAACATGATCCTTGATGAGAGCCGCCGCCTTGATGGCCGTGGACTGGAAGATGTTCGTCCGCTAACCATGGAGATCGACTACCTTCCTTCTCCACACGGATCTGCGTTGTTTACTCGTGGCGAGACTCAGTCTCTAACTACAGTTACCTTAGGTACTTCACAAGATGAGCTATTGCAGGAAAGCGCTGCCACTTCAGAGTATTCTAATTTCATATTGCACTATAACTTCCCTCCGTTCTCTACGGGTGAGGTGAAGTTCTTACGTGCTCCTGGTCGTCGTGAAGTAGGTCATGGCCATTTGGCTATGCGCTCGCTAAGAATGATGATGCCCGGTAAGGATTACCCTTATACTGTACGTATCGTTTCTGACATACTGGAGTCTAACGGATCTTCTTCCATGGCTACTGTTTGTGCTGGTTCTCTTTCATTGATGGACGCTGGTGTTCCCTTGCCTAAGCACGTAGGTGGTGTGGCTATGGGTCTTATCAGTCGCGCTGAAGATGGCAAATGGGCCGTACTTACAGACATACTGGGTGATGAAGATCACCTCGGTGATATGGACTTTAAAGTAACAGGTACGCGTGATGGTATCTGCGGTATTCAGATGGACATAAAGGTTGACGGTCTTAGCATGGATGTAATGCGAGCTGCACTGGCACAAGCCCGTCGCGGGCGCCTCCATATTCTTGATGCTATGTATCAGTGTATCCCTTCTCATCGTGAAGAACTGAAGCCACATGCTCCACGTATCATACAGTTCAACATTGATCGTGAGTTCATCGGTGCTGTGATAGGCCCGGGTGGTAAGATCATTCAGGAGATACAGCGTGAGACTGGTGCTACGATCAACATTGAAGAAGTAGATAATCAGGGCATCATCAAGATATTCTCTGCTAATAAGGAAAGTATTGATAAGGCGAAGGCCTGGATCAATGGTATCGTTGCTATTCCTGAAGTAGGTGCTACCTACGAAGGAACTGTAAAGAGCATTGTACCATTTGGTGCGTTCATCGAGTTCATGCCGGGCAAGCAAGGTTTACTGCACATCTCTGAGGTGAGCTGGAAGCGTCTTGACAGCCTGGAAGGTGTACTTGCTGAAGGTGATAAGGTAAAGATACAGCTGGTAGGCACTGACCCTAAGACGGGTAAGCTGCGCCTGAGCCGCAAGGTATTGATGCCAAAACCTGAAGGGTACGTAGAGCCTGAAAAGCGTGAGCGTCGCGAAGGTGGTGGCGACCGTGACCGCAGAAGCGGTGGCGGCGATCGCAGACAAGGTGGTGACCGTGGCGACCGCAGACAAGGCGGTGGTGAGCGTAGAGATAACCGTGCCGAGCGCCCACAGCGTCAACAAGAAAAGCAGGCCGAAGGTCAGCAGCAGGAACAACCACAAGCACAGCAAGGCAGTAGCTTTACTGAAGGCGGTGGCGACGATGCGGATCTGGCGCTATAGATTAGTATAAGTTTGTTTAGGAACAGCCCATTCGAAAGGATGGGCTGTTTTTTATTCGCCTTTCTCCT
>CAMPJV010000031.1 GCA_946886975.1 uncultured Taibaiella sp.
GTTCCTTCTTCGCCTGTTTGGTGGAAGGAGAGACTAAAAGTTGACGGAACTGAAAATGGAAAGGGTCGGACATATTGTCCGACCCTTTTTTATACTACAACCTTCTTCCAGGTGCCTCGCCTGAACAGAATGATCGCTGCGATAGCTATACAGCTTTCAGCAATGGAGATGGCCCAGAAGACACCTTCGGGTCCAATATTCAGCCCAATGGCCATGATGTAAGCCAGTGGTATCTGAAAAAGCCAGAAGCCAAAGAAGTTGAGTATCGTTGGTGTAGTGGTATCTCCGGCACCATTGAAAGATTGAGAGATCACCATGCCGTAAGCATAGAAGATGTAACCGAGACATACTATACGCAGGGCAAGGGTACCCATTTCCACGACCTCACGGTCGTTGTTGAAAATGCTGATGATCCAATGAGCACCAAAGAAGAACACTACAGTTACGATGCCTAAGAAAACCATATTGTAAAATGCAGCTTTCCATACAGACTTTTCAGCCCGGTCTGGTTGATTAGCACCCAGGTTTTGGCCTACAAGTGTGGCAGCGGCGTTGGCCATACCCCAGGCAGGAAGAATAGCAAATACGATTACCCGAATAGCAATAGTGTAGCCCGCCAAAGCGTTATTCCCGAAGGTGGAGAGTATCCGTATCAGAAATATCCAGCTTGAAGACGCTATCAGGAACTGGGCAGTGCCACCGGCTGCTAAGCGGATAAGGTTACCGATTATAGGAAGGTCGAGCTTCATATGCGAGGCTTTGATCCTGATGATACCGTTTCCCTTGTACAGGTGATAAAGCTGGTAGAGAACTCCGACACCTCTCCCAATTGTGGTGGCAAGCGCAGCGCCTGTAAGGCCTAGTGCAGGAATGGGACCAACGCCATAAATAAGGGTGGGGCAGAGGATAATGTTAAGGAAGTTGGCCAGCCACAAAGACCGCATGGCTATTGAAGCGTCTCCTGCTCCACGGAAAATACCGTTGATCATGAAAAGCAGCATAATAACTATGTTGCTCACAAGCATGATCTGTGTGTAGCGGTAGTTATTTTCTACTAGAGCGGTTGAGGCACCCATCAGGCGCAACAGGTCCTTAGCAAAAAAGATCCCCAGTGCGCTTATAATTAGCGAGAGACCTAAAGCGAGATATATGGCCTGCATGCCGGCGTGTGCAGCAGCATCAGGATTCTTTTCACCTACTCTACGTGCGACCATAGCGGTGGCGCCCATACTTAATCCAATGCCTATGGAATAGATAATCGTGAGCATTGACTCTGTGAGGCCTACAGTGGCTACTGCGTCTACGCCTAGCTTTCCCACAAAGAAAACATCGACAACAGCAAACAGGGATTCCATGACCATCTCGAGGATCATGGGAATGGAGAGCATGAATATGGCGCGATTGATACTACCTGTAGTAAACTCCTTTTCTTCTCCCGTAACGGCAGTTTTTAATAAGCGAAGTATATGTAAGGAACGCGACGGTTGTGAAACACGTTGTGTCATTGAATTATTGGTTTGATTTGGTAAATGATTAATGCGGACGGTAGGCCACCGTCGGCTGGTTGTTTGGAAAAGGTGGACTGAGAACAAGCTCAGACCCGCACTAGAAAATCATAGACTGAAGTTGAAGGAGTGCAAATGTAATAGAAATATCTAATCTGCAAAATTGGCAAGGACCAGACGTATCATTTGACGTTCCTCAATGGCATACTGATGCCTTCGAAGTATTAAGCTTTCAACCGCCTGGGCTCGTTCGTAAGTATTACTTCTTTAATAGTTCAAAGCTTTTCTTAGCGGAACTTCCATAAATGGTTACGTTGTAGACACCGGCTGGCAATTGAGAAACGTCTACGGAGGTTTCAGTTTGCTTAATAACAATGGACTTAACCAGCTTGCCGTGCACGTCTGTGAGTTCTGCTCTTGTATCCTTAGATACGTTGCCGAGATCTATCGTGAACTTATCGTGGACAGGATTAGGATAGAGGCGGATGTCCTCTAATGTCTCGGCGAGATCTTTCACGGGCAAAGTCAAAGCATTAGCAAGTCGCATCTGGGCAGAATTAAGCATGCTCCTGTTATTCTGATCTGCATCATAATGCTGGACCATTCCGATCAGGTTCATCTGGCTTGTCTGATAGCCGGCAGGAACAGTATAGGTCATCTCATAGAACCTGACATCACCAGGATATTGTATGTTGCCCAAAGAAGCCGCATCACCCCATGGGCCTCCCGCCATATGTCTGAGTACACGCATGTGATAGTAGGCATATGGGTCAGGTAGGGCGCATCCCTGCCAAGCCTTCACGCTATCTTCAGTGACATAAAGATTGAACCTATAGTCCCCAGACACAGTATCATAAAAGGTAGCCTTGATCTTGACCTTCAACTCCCTGGAAAGAGCATTGAAGCTTGCGGATGTAAAAGAAACCTCGACTGGCGAATAGTATTTTTCGCGTTCCCACATATCCTCAAGCTGGTAATCGGTTCCCATTGTATAAAAGCCACGATCGAGATCATAAGCATACGGAAACTTGTACCTATCAAAGAACACAGCTGGGTGGGCGAGGTTGTATAAAGCGTTGACAGTGCTGCCGTCGGCATTGTACAGGAGCACATCTGTGACGGGTGTATAGATGTTGGCAATTGCATAGTTAGGGAGTGGCGCTATTACTGTATCCTCATAATGCGCAGCAGGAAGGCAGGGGCAGCAAGCCTGGTGTTTAAAGACCTCCATAAGGACGTTCTTGACGGGAGTATACGGGAGAACCTTAACTGTTTTCACCAGCGTGTCATTCACGAGGTTTGCATCCGGCAAGATAGTAGTGCGGGTCCATACCTTTAATTTGTAAGTGCCGGGAGTTGAGAGTAATATTGAAAAGTTGCCTCTTACCCGAGCCCCTTGAGCCATATTCGCAGCCAAAGGATAAAGTGGAGCTGTAGGGGTAGCCTCGGTAACAGGTCCATTGTTGATCTGCCAGCCAATCTTATGGCCACCCACAGGTACTGTGGTGGAGCCAATATTCTGGACCATCACATCGAAAGTGTGGGTGCCGGTGGGCAGATAATCTACCGGAAAGATAAGAAGCGGCTTTAAGTCTGCTTGGCCAAAAACAGACCCACTCCATAAGAGCGTGGCTATCAGGAAAGTAAGAGTAATCTTCATAAAATCTGATTCAGATGACAATATAGACGGAGTTTTTCACGGAAAAGTTAGTCTGGTTCTGATTATTGTGCTGGATTCCGGGGTCGGAATATAAATAGTTATCTACGACACCAACTTTTTCGTGGTATGTGACGTCTTTAATTTATATTTAATAGTCGATTTAAGATGAAGAAGGCGCTACTTAATCTATGGGTATGTCTGTGTGTCCTGGCCGGCACGAATAGCCTAGTGGCACAGACTACAATAACATGTACGTCACCGACGCCAGCATGGTGGTCTACTAGTTCAAGTACAATCGTTTTTGGAGTTGGTAATACGAATAGCTATCCCATCATTCTAACCGACCTTTCGAACTATGCCCCCGCTGGCCATACCGCCACTTACACCTTGTGGTACCACCCTACAATTGTTACGGGTGTTCCAACCGCAATTAGCGCAGCGAATGGCTGGATACAGGTGCCTGTCAGCTATACTGTTCCGACCACAGGGGCAGCAGGAGTGGTTCCCATATTTTCAGGAATTAATCTGACTATCCCTGGAAACATTGTTTACAGGTTGGCCCTGGTTGCTTCCCAGAATGGGCCCTGGTACGGGGCAAGTGGATCAACTGGAAACGTATTTAGTGCTGGAGGTGTCGAAATTTATGCTCAGACCAATCCCATAAGTCCAACCTATGTAGGCTATTTCCCGGGCCCCCCAAACAATACGCCAAGAAGCTTTTTTGGCACGTTAACCTTTAAGCCGGCTACAGATAACGATGTGAGTGGCGTCGCGATTGCTAATCCGCTTAATGGATCTCAGCATTGTCCTGGTGACCTCTTGGTAAGAGTAGCCATTAAGAACACAGGAGTATTGCCTCAGTCCAATTTCCCGGTGAGTGCCAATTATACCGGTTCATTTTCGGGTACCTTTAGTGGCGTTTACACTGGTACATTGAATTCGGGGGTGACCGATACTGTTGATATCCTTGGTACATTCCAGCCTGGCAACTACACAATGAAAGCCTTCACCGTTCTTGCGACTGATACGCTCGAGTTTAATGATACTACT
Organism: uncultured Taibaiella sp.; assembly: GCA_946886975.1. Next base: position 4,216 of record CAMPJV010000031.1, read on the forward strand.
CCTGCTGCCAGCTTTGTCATAAAGCCCAATGTCCCTCTGCCAATAACTTATTCAGATACGGTATGTGCCGGGGGAAACGCTCAGTTGTCGGTGGACCAGCAGACCAACACCACCTATAATTGGTTTTCCGCACCATCAGGCGGCGTCCTGGTAAACGTCGGCACCACTTTGTCGTTTTTACCCTTAACTCAGGACACAATGATGTATGTATCCGCTATCCTTAATGGTTGCGAAAGTAGCAGAGTGCCCATCAGCGCGGCTTTTGGTCCACCGCCCGTTGTTAATTTAGGTCCCGACACAAGTTTTTGTGAATCTATACCACTTGTCCTTGATGCCGGAAATGCGGGTGGAGACTACCTGTGGAGTAGTGGGGATACCGTTCAGTCCATCAGCATCACTAACCAGTCAGGCAAGATCTGGGTGACTGTTGATAAATATTGCCTTGCTTCCGACACAATAATCGTAACCATATCACCGCTGCCTGTGGTCGGCGGCATATCATATGTCAGGATGAATGGCACTTACCAGTTTTCGCCTTCAGGAGGACAATACATAAATAGTTATTTGTGGTACTTCGGCGACGGTACTTCATCAACGGAGCAAAATCCCCTTCATGCTTACAGTCATGGTCAGACCTCTGCACTCGATGTTATGCTTATAGTTGGCAACGAATGTGGTTATGATACGGTTTACAGAAGCGTTCCCACAGACGTGACAGGCATTGAAGCGAACTCATTCAATGTTGAGGTTTACCCAAACCCTGCAAGCAACACGTTGGTAGTATCTTCTGAAAAGGCTTCATTAAGTGAGATCACTATAGTTGACCTCCCGGGCAGGCTTGCACTCAAATCTGTGTGTTCTGGCGGAACAAAAGAATCTATTGACATATCGTCATTGACCACAGGAAGCTATCTTGTCCGCATAAGCACAGAGAAAGGACAGCTCAGCCGAAAGCTTGTGATAAGGAGGTAATGATGATGTAAATAACGGCAGGACAAGTATGTTCGTGGTTTGGTTTTCAGTTTCTGCAATTCATATCCCAGAGTATTCCGACTACGGTTCCAATGGCTACATAGTATCGTGAAGACAGCTCAAAGTCCCCTTATTTTTTCAAATACGATTGCAAAAAGTGTCATGGATATTTCGGAAATTGCTTTAAAGTAAGATGTATATTGCTAACGACTTTAAAATAGACAAGATGAAAAATTACTTTACTCTACTATTGTTCGTTTCTATTATACTGTTTTCCAGCAAGGCTGTTGCCCAGACTCCCCCATATGCATACGTTCCAAACCTGATTACGTTGAATACTATCCCATTAAATAGTACGTCAAACATAAGGCAAAACCTATACTATCCCTCAGATTTCAACGCCCCTTCCGGAATGGTCGATACAATCTACCTGGGCGCCGGCACCGCGTCTTCGCCTACGTTCACTGGTCTGACGATTAAGGTGGGGCCTACAGCCTTAATGACATTTACGTCGGGACCCTTTATTAGTGGCCTTACGACAGTTTATAGTGCCAACGTAACGCTGTCTGCTGTAAATGGCTGGTTTAGGATTCCCCTGAGTACGCCTTTTTTCTATAGCAATACCCAAAATCTTATTGTAGAGATCTCTCAGTCAGGCTTTTCCGGTTCGAGCAGCACTCCAATGGCTTCAAGCAGTGCAGTTCCAAGTACTACCAACAGGACACTTTATGGAACAACCGCATCAGGAACGGGTTCTGTGCAGCCAAGGCTGATGCAGCTCGGACTTTCCATCGTGTCAAATAATAATGATATCCGCGGAGTTGCCGTCATTCAGCCTGCCAGTAATTCACAGCATTGTCCGAATGCACCTTTAACCGTTCGGGCGTCTATAAAGAACAATGGATCTCTCTCGCAGAGCAATTTTCCCGTGAATGCCTATTACAGCGGAGCAGCTACCGGTTTTTTGACCACTACTTACGTTGGTACATTGCCAGCTGGTGTCACAGACACAGTAGATTTCCCGCCTGCTCTATTTCAGCCGGGCAACTATAACATTAAGGCTGTATCAAAGCTCTCCACCGACACAACAGTAAATAACGATACGACTACTACAACTTCGTTTATTATAAAGCCGCAGCCCGCCACACCAATAGTGTTTCCTGACACTGTGTGTTTAGCCGGCAGTGCTCTGCTTCAAGTTGATATCCAGCCGAATACAACCTATAACTGGTATTCCGCACTCACTGGCGGTAGTTTAGTGAATGTAGGAAGCTCAGTGTCGTTTACCTCCCTGGCAGCGGATACGTTCATGTATGTTTCTTCAACTGTCGGTGGCTGTGAGAGCGACAGGGTTCCTATCCAGGCTATCATCGGACCCGCTCCAGTTGTTGACCTTGGGCAAGACACCAGCTTCTGTGAGTCCATCCCGCTCGTTTTGGACGGCGGCAATCCTGGCGGACAATATCTCTGGAGTACTGGGGACACAGTTCAGTCCATTGTGCTGACCAACCAGTCAGGGGCTTTCTGGGTTGCCGTAGATAAATATTGCGTCGCTTCCGATACTATCAATGTGACTATTGCACCGCGTCCCCAGATCAGTGGAATCTCATACGTCAGGATGAACGGCACTTATCAGTTTTCACCAGCAGGCGGACAATACATAACGACCTATCTGTGGTACTTCGGCGACGGTACTTCATCAACCCTGCAAAATCCCCTTCATGCTTACAGTCATGGCCAGACATCTGCACTCAATGTCATGCTCATTGTAGGGAACGAATGTGGCTACGATACCGTTTACACAAACGTCCCTACATCTGTTACTGATATTGATGCTGAAGCTGATCAAGTAAAAGTCTATCCGAACCCGGCAACCAATGAGCTTAACATCTCTTCCGAAAATGGAAATATTACGCAAGTGTACATTGCCGATATTTCCGGACGGCTGGTAAAGTCAAGTTCAACTTCAGCGGTCTCAAATCTGAAGCTCTCTGTAGCTGACCTTGCTCCAGGAAGGTACATGGTAAGGGTCGTTACCGAGCAGGGTCAGTTCAACAGAAAGATTGAAGTAATTCGATAAGCCTATAGCAGTATGAGTCTTTTAATAGAGACAGACCGCCTGCTCATAAGAGAAATTCTTGGTGAGGACGAGCAGGATATGCTTGAGATGGATTGCGACAAGGAGGTGCACAGGTACATAGGCAATAAGCCGGTTTCTTCTATTGAAGAGATCAGGAAGGTCATAGATTTCATACAGGCGCAGTACCTGGATTATGGCATTGGCCGGTGGGCGGTAGTGAAAAAGGATAACAAAGAATTTATCGGGTGGACGGGGTTCAAGTACATGGAAGGCCCCATCAATAAACAGTCATCTTACTACGACTTCGGATACAGGTTTAAGTCAAAGTATTGGAGACAGGGATATGCGACTGAGTCCGCATTAGGTGCTTTGAAGTACGGTCTTGAAAAGCTAAACTTGACAGACATCTTTGCAATGACGCATATTGATAATGTGGCATCAAGGAGAACACTGGAGAAGCTAGGGTTTCAATATTTAGAGACCTTCAATTACGATGGTTACGAAACAAACTGGAGAGAGGCTGCCGAACCAACTACCTGGTACAAGTACAAGTAGCTATTTGTAATGCTTCGCTATATATGCCCGTGCCTCATCCTGGTTAAGAGAACTAAAGTTCCTGTACCTGTAGTGCACATCAACGATTTCCGCAAGCGCATCCTCCACAAGCAGTTTGTTTTCCCAGGTTTGCAGATGGGCAACTACTGTCTCCAGGCATCCCTTCTTATAAGCGATCTGGCCGAGCACATGAACAAGGGTGTTCCTGACTCGTGCAGTCTTGTCGAATTGTAGTTCTCTTAGCAGTGGCAGAATATCCTCTGGATGCTTCCTTCCCCTGAGTTCTATCCCGTGACATATCTCCCGCCTTATCTCCTTGTCATCATGGTGAAGGTATGTTTTTGCCCATTCCAGCACAGGCTGCGGGTTCACCTCTCCCATCTTCTTCACAGATCCTATTACGGCGTTCCTTACTGAATGATGGTGATCAAATAGCCCTTTGTCGAAGAAGGGCTGGACAACAGCGAAGTCCACCTTCCCGATCTCCCCGGCAGCATTAACTGCTGTTTGCCTCACCTTGAAGTCCTCCGAAGTAAACAGATACCTAAGGGTCTTCTCAATCTCCTTGTTTAGCTCTGGGTTTGCCAGGTATATTCTCCCTAATGAAAGGTATGCTGCCTTCCTGATGTAAGTATCCTCATCTGAGAAGTATGCGATTGTCTTCTCGAGACTGCCAGTGCTCAGTTCATTCCGGATATCACTGCTGATCTTTGCCACCAGGTCCGATCTATGTTCTTTGGAAAGGTCGTAGAAACCCATTGCAAATATGATCTGGTAGTTTATCCTGCCAGGTTTAAATCCCACCTGGGGGTCAAGCCAACTTACAAAATAATAATGACCTTATCTTTGCCGCTCATGTCAGCACCAGTCACAATCCTCGCCATAGAATCCTCCTGCGACGACACCGGCGCCGCTGTTGTAAAGGATGGCGTAGTGCTTAGTAATCTTATTGCCAATCAAAAGGTCCATGAGCTGTATGGTGGCGTAGTACCAGAGATGGCTTCCCGTGCCCACATGCAGAATATAGTGCCGGTGGTAGATGTCGCCCTCAGGCAGTCTGGGATAGACAAACACGAAATAACCGCCATCGCCTTCACACAGGCTCCCGGGCTGATAGGTTCCCTCATGGTGGGCGCGTGCTTCGCTAAAGCCTACGCTCAGGCGCTGCAAGTGCCTCTGATTGCAGTTCACCACATGCAGGCCCATGTCCTCGCCCATTTCATAGAAGATCCAAAACCTGAGTTCCCCTTCCTTTGCCTCACCGTATCCGGTGGTCATACCCAAGTCGTCCTTTGTAAAGACCACCTGAACATGGAAGTCCTCGGCGAGACAATTGACGATGCCGCAGGAGAGGCCTTCGATAAGACCGCAAAGATGTTAGGCCTCCCATATCCCGGCGGGCCGCTTGTAGATAAGCATGCACAGCAAGGCGATCCAAAAAGGTTTGCTTTCCCGGTCAGTGAAATGAAGGGCTATGACTTTAGCTTTAGCGGCGTCAAGACTGCCGTACTTTATTTCCTCCAGAGAGAAAGAAAGAATGATCCGGAGTTTGCTGAGAAGAACATGAACGATATCTGCGCCTCTGTTCAGTACACTATCATCAGGATGCTCATGAAAAAGCTGGAGAAGGCTGCCGACGAACTCGGCATAAAGCACATTGGCATAGCAGGCGGTGTGTCAGCCAACAGCGGTCTCCGCAAAGCTCTTCAGGAGACCGGCGAGCGCAAAGGTTGGCAGGTTTACATCCCTAAGTTTGAGTACTGTACGGACAATGCCGCCATGATAGGCATTGCAGGTTACTACAAGTACCTGAAGGAAGACTTTGCCGATCTTAGCATCACCCCAACCGCACGCGCTGCCTGGTAATGAGCAACACCTATTTTCAGTTTAAACAATTCAGAATAGAGCAGGGTAGGGCGGCAATGAAAGTCTCTACAGACGCATGTATCCAGGGAGCATGGACACCTGTGTCTTCTCCGGTCCGTAAAGCGCTTGACATTGGCACAGGCACCGGTCTGCTCTCGCTCATGCTTGCTCAAAGAAATAAGGAGGTGTTGATAGACGCTGTCGAACTCGATCCCGACGCCGCACAGCAGGCAAAAGATAACGTCGCCACCTCACCATGGAAGGAGCGGATCACCGTCATGCAAGCCGATATCCGAACGTTTCCTTTTATCCGCAAATACGATCTCATCATCTGCAATCCTCCCTTCTTCATCAATAGCTTGCTAGGTCCCACGGATGAACGGAATAAAGCAAGGCACACACTATCGCTTTCATTTCAGGAATTGTTCGAAGTGATCAGGAGCAACCTTGCGGATGGGGGCTACGCTTCAATAATGCTGCCTCCCGTTGAACATGCGCAGTGGTCCACCATCATTCAGGAAAACGGCTGGAAAACATACCACGAGCTACACGTTCAGCCAAGGGTGGGTAGTCCGGCTAACAGGATTGTGAGCTTGTGCAGCCCCATTGCCTCACGGTCATTTCTCGAAGAGCAGTTGATCATAAAAGACAAAGCCGACCATTACACGCCTGAGTTTATACATCTACTCCGACCTTTCTATCTTGCGCTTTAGCATTTTCCTTGCGCATCAGCAGGTACACGCTTATTATTATCCAGCCTATCCAGACAAGATAAGCACCCAGGTGAAACCTTTCTCCCATCCATCTTCTTCCAATGTCCTGCCGGAAATCATCATAAGTCAGGTATAGTCCCACTACCGCCATACAGATGGCTATAATGTTTACCAGCTTCGACACCTGTGGATAGGTGTAAAGAACCACTGCAGATTGCGCCGCATAAAGAAAGATGAGTATAGCAAATACGATCAGTGCTCCCTTCCACCAGGTATTTAGAAAGCTGTATTCATCATAAAACATATCCATCCCCATCTTGCCGATCCATGATGCATTGGACAAAAGATATCCCGCTACAACAGAGAGCATGGCAAGGAACAACGTTAGCGAAGCAGATCGTTTCATAAGCCAGTTTTTATATCATAAAGGAACGAAAAAGCATGGGTAACTTAAAAAGCGGTATCTCTCCATAGCTTGTGCAATGCTTGTACAGCGCTTTAACAGCGGAGGTTGATAGGAGTTGCGTCTCTATAATGTCTCTAAAAGGTCTCTATAAGGTCTCTATAAGGGTGGGGGTCCTTTTTTGCAGTACTTCAGTCACCGTCACGCTCTCATTCCCTGACTGCACAACTGGCATGGCTTTTACACAATAAACTAACGCCTGAATGCCAAAGCTGATCGATGCGCTGACAGGCTTCTTCAATAAACAGTTCAGATGAAAAAGGATCTTTTCAAAGATAAGGTGGTAGTCATTACAGGCGCTACAGGAGGTGTAGGCAGGGCCACTGCATGGGAGTTCGCCAGACTTGGGGCTAAGATTGCGCTGCTCGCCAGGGACGAAGCTCAGTTAGCAGGCACTAAAAAGGAGGTGGAAGAACTTGGCGGTCAGGCTATCACCATAAAAACGGACGTAAGTGCTTACGACCAGGTGGAAGATGCGGCAAGGCAGACTGAGGCTGCGTTTGGTCCCATAGATGTGTGGGTGAACAATGCGATGAACAGCGTTTTCGCCCCCATCAAAGACATCACCGCTGATGAGTTTAAACGTGTTACGGAAGTTACCTATCTCGGCACAGTATACGGTACCATGGTGGCGCTGAACAGGATGAGGCCCAGGAACCGGGGATCCATTGTGCTGGTGGGCTCCGCTCTCGCATATCGGGGCATTCCGCTTCAGTCGGCGTACTGCGGCGCAAAGCACGGCATCCAGGGCTTTTATGACTCACTCCGTACGGAACTGATGCACGACAAGAGCAACATCAAGACTTGCATGGTGCAGCTACCCGCTATGAATACGACGCAGTTCGGATGGGTGCTCAACAAGCTGCCTCATAAGCCCCGCCCGATGGGGAAGGTGTACCAGCCAGAGGTTGCGGCAAGGGCCATCGTGTTTGCCGCCGCGCACAACAGAAGGGAGATACTTGTTGGCTATCCCAGTTACGAGGCCATCGTAGGAAACAAGATCGCACCCTGGTATGCCGATTGGGTACTATCCAGAACAGGCTATGATGGACAGCAAACCAGCGAGCCGGTCGATCCTTCTGCAAAGAATAATGTATGGGAGCCTGTGGGAGAGGACCGTGGAGCATATGGCAATTTTGCTCACATCGCTACGGACAAGAGCTTTACGCTCTGGGCGTCTATGAATAGGAACATGCTGCGAGCTGCGGCCGGTCTCCTCGCGGCCGGGCTATTCCTTGTCCTTTCGAAGAGGTCCGATTAGGGCCTCTGCTGTTGTTCAGTTTCGCGCTGCTGCATGTGTACGGGATTGCTTTCCAGCAACGATCGCCAGCCGCCGCCATATCGTCCTTTCACACTGCCCTTTACTAATGATAACCCCAGAATAGCTATTCCTATGAACAGGTCATTGTACAGAGCCATTCCGTCGTAAGAGAACAGGAATGGGGAAGCAGCCAGCAGTAGACCACAAAGAATGTTTGCATAGCGCAGAGACCTGTTCACTTCCCAGATTGCGGTGATCGCAAAGGTGATGACAATCGGCCCTATGATATAGTTCTTGTTAGCTACGTCAGGATCATAGCTCAAAGCCCAGGGTGCAATTATCACCCAGACGCCTAGTATTGTATTAAGTATTGCTGCCCACATTATCGAATGTTGTTTACCACAGATGCTTTACCCCAAAAGCCTTTCCACACAGAGTGCCCGCTCTTTTTTACCCGTTGCAGGTATTGCATGCTCGCCAGTAGCTCGTCCATAGCCGGACTTATCATCACCACAGAAATGACGGCTGTAATAATACATAGCGTGCACCATGAGTTTACAAGTATAGGTTGCGAGATGACAAGCAAGACACTCACAAGCCCCAGCGGCCCGATGGCTATCCCGAACAGGATGACTATCCACGGCTTCGTTCGCCAGCGGCTTGTGCCGCCAATGGCCCCCGTTACCACATCCAGCAGGTAGCCAAAGCTACCGAGCAAGCCATCCGGTATAGGCAAGGCCCTTGATAGTTCAGAGTTCAGCACCCTTTTGCTGCCTTCACCGAAGAATGGTTCCCATACAGTATCGAATACCCTTAGCTGATACAGGCCTAAATACATGGCGATCACAAATCCGACAAATGCTACAATGATGAGCGGGACACGCTGGGGCCACGAGGAGGGATTATAGTCCCAGCCCGGCGGTACGTGACGTTCCTTCTCAGTTGTCATACCATCGCTGTGAAAACATAGTGCCAGTGGAGAGGCCCAGCACGATCGGCTTACCCGATTCCGATGCGGCAGGTCCACTGCTTGTGGTATAGTTATTATAGTTATCTCCTTATCCTTTAAAGGATTAGCCACAATGAACAGAGTTAAGATCTTCTCAGATTCAGATGCTTCCGCTCTGGAAGCTGCAATAAACGAATGGCTGGCGGAGAATAAAGATATCAGGATACTGCACACCAATCTGGCTTCGACAGCCTATGGCGATCAGGATAGCCACACGCAAGCTGTCCGAAACTATGTGTTTTATATACTATAATCAATGGCTAAGTCCTCCAGGCGAAAGA
>CAMPJV010000032.1 GCA_946886975.1 uncultured Taibaiella sp.
CTTCAGTACCCGCACGTTTGCTTCAAAATACGATGTTCCTATCGACGAAATAACCATCGATTCCCTGAAAGTCAACCCTATTTCTAAAGCGTTGGAAATACGAGGCAGGGCCCACCGTTAGATCAGACTTCATTTATTTTAGTGCCTTAATGTTAGTTCATTAAGGCATTTTTGTTTCATGGGTGGCAGACTGGCTGACAATATTGCGGTAATCGGGCAAATGGCATGTTCATTGACAATATAAGTTCGAAACTGGACTATAATAAAATAAATCAAGATACTTATGGCAAAAATAATTGGCATTGACTTAGGAACTACTAACTCCTGCGTGGCTGTGATGGAAGGGAACGAGCCGGTAGTGATAGCAAATGATGAGGGACGTCGCACCACGCCGTCTATCGTAGCTTTCTTGAAGAATGGAGAGCGTAAAGTTGGGGACCCTGCTAAGCGCCAGGCTATAACCAATCCGGCAAACACGATCATGTCCATTAAGCGCTATATGGGAAGGCGTTTTGATGAGGTTACGGGCGAAATGACTCACAATTCCTATAAGATTCTCAAGGGTGATAACAATACCCCGAGGGTGGATATAGATGGACGGATGTACACGCCTCAGGAGATCTCCGCCATGATCCTTCAAAAAATGAAAAAGACGGCCGAAGACTTCCTTGGTTATGAAGTGAAGGAGGCTGTTATAACCGTTCCTGCCTATTTTAATGATGCCCAGCGCCAGGCTACTAAGGAAGCTGGTGAAATTGCTGGCCTCAACGTTCGCAGGATAATAAATGAGCCTACAGCCGCTGCTCTGGCCTATGGCTTTGACAAGCAGCACACAGACAGCAAGATAGCTGTATTTGATCTTGGAGGGGGCACCTTTGATATTTCTATCCTGGAACTCGGCGATGGCGTCTTTGAGGTTAAGTCAACAAATGGTGACACTCACCTTGGAGGTGACGACTTTGACAAGATAATCATGGATTGGCTTGCGGATGAGTTTAAGAAGGATGAAGCTGTAGATCTACATAAGGATCCAATGGCCTGGCAACGTCTGAAGGAAGCGGCTGAAAAAGCTAAGATCGAGCTTTCTTCCTCCCAGGAGACTGAGATCAACCTGCCTTATATTACGGCCGTAGACGGAGTGCCAAAGCACCTCGTGCGCAAGCTGAGCCGGGCGAAATTCGAGCAACTTGCAGATAAGCTCGTTGAACGTACGCTGGAACCATGTCGCAGGGCACTGAAAGATGCCGGGCTCTCCACAAATGACATCGATGAGGTAATACTTGTCGGAGGATCTACGCGTATTCCTAAGATTCAGGAGGTGGTAGAGAAGTTCTTTGGAAAGAAGCCCAATAAGGGTGTGAACCCGGATGAAGTGGTAGCGATCGGAGCAGCTATACAGGGCGGAGTTCTGACCGGTGATGTAAAGGATGTCCTTCTGTTAGACGTAACGCCGCTTTCTTTGGGTATTGAAACGATGGGCGGTGTAATGACCAAACTGATCGAATCTAATACTACCATTCCAACTAAGAAAAGCGAAGTATTCTCCACAGCGAGCGACAACCAGCCAAGTGTTGAAATAAACGTGCTGCAGGGCGAGCGTCCAATGGCTAAGGATAACAAGTCCCTGGGGCGGTTCATTCTGGATGGTATCCCTCCGGCCCCACGTGGTGTTCCACAGGTAGAAGTCATCTTTGACATTGATGCAAACGGTATACTGCATGTGACAGCGAAGGATAAAGGCACAGGAAAGCAACAGAATATCAGGATAGAGGCGGGAAGCGGACTGAGCAAAGATGAGATCGAGAAAATGAAGAATGAGGCGAAGGCAAACGAAGAAGCCGATAAGCAGGTTAGGGAACGTGTCGAAAAGATGAACATGGCGGACGGCCTCATCTTCAATTCTGAAAAGCAGTTAAAGGAATATGGTGATAAAATTCCGGCAGATGAAAGAACTAAGGTCGAAGATGCAGTCGGCAAGCTTAAAGAGGCTCATAAATCTGAAGACCTTGCTGCCATTGACAAGGCTATGGAAGATTTGAATGCTGCATGGCAGACAGCAAGTCAACACATATATAATGCCCAACAGCAGCAGCAATCCGGAGATAATGGTGCACCTCAGGAGCCTTCAGGAGGTAACGACGGAAATGTGGCCGATGCTGAATATGAAGAGGTGAAATAGGCTTTCAACACTCATAAAAAGAAAAGGAGACCGGAAAATCGGTCTCTTTTTTTTGTTAAAAGGACAAGTCGTGCCACCTGTCTCGTGTTCGTGGAACAATTTTTCAGCATTTAGAGGAACGAAAAAAGGATAGTTATGAAAGGCTCAAGAGGACGTGAAACCGCCCAGAACAAGCAAGGACCAGTTAATACTCCCCGACCTGAAATCCGGGATAATTTGGACAGTAGAGAACGGAAGGATGCCAGTTATAAAGAAAGGACAAACAAGTCCGGGCGTAAACCAAACAGCCGTGATAAAGACAAACATGGAGCTTAGAAAGAGGGGGCAGATGCCCTCTCTTTTTATCTTCTTTGAGGCTCATTTTGCTTGAATATGCGTATGATCTTCATAAACCGGCCTTTATAGTAGTCATTCAATGGAGTCACGGTGACGCCATTAGCCGAACCTGACGACGAATGAATAAATGCCAGGCTGTCGTCAGCGTTATGGATCACAATGCCTATATGTCCTACAGTGCGTATCGTGTTGTTAGTTCCGGTGAACAAAATAAGGTCTCCCGCCTTTCCCTCTGCAACCGGAACTTCCTTTCCGACATCTGTGAAGTCTACAGAAGAACGCGGCACCGCAATGTTAAAATGATCAAATACATAGTTGATAAATCCCGAGCAGTCAAACCCTTGTTCGGGACTGGAACATGCATAGGCATACGGGATGCCCTTCAACGTCGTTGCAAAGTTTACCACCTCCATAGGCTCTACGGTTCCGGTGGAAATGTACGTGGCTGAAGAATCGTCGTAAACAAGTGTATCCGCGCTTACTTGCTGAGGCGCATGTTTATATACAGGTGGGGTAGAGTGTTTTTCATCCGCGCGACGACACCCGGCATTAACAACCAAAAGAAAGAATGTCACAGCGGTTAGAACTCTCATACGTGAGCTATGCAAAACATTCACCACGGGAGAAAAAGCAATGTTAATGTCAATATCAGGCATTCTAATGCATCTGCCGGCGCATCAGATCTTCTGATTTTTCATTAGCTTTACTTTGATGAGAGGTTATCTTATAGCTGCACTGTTCCTTCTGGCCGTCTCTTCCTGCAAAAAGGATGAAACTTTCACAAAACAGGAGACGTACAAAGAAATTGTCTATCGGATAGAGAGCAAAGGCTCGAATTTGTCAATCGCATTTATGCGTTCTGTCTACTCTGAGACTGTGAAGGGGAATATCCAGACGGATTCAATTTTGGTGGCACCAGATCTTTATAACATTCCAGCCACAGTCTTAACAGGGGTCCCCGTGGTGCTTTTCGCCGAAAGTCTGACCGGGCCGGATTTCCACTTGCAGATCGTAGATGACAAAGGCACCGTGCTAGCTGAGACCGAAGAAATAACTTTCTACCCCGCCAACACTTTCCATCCTGATCAGTGGATATCCAAGTTGACGATCACTCTTGAAGGCTAGACTGACTGATAGCTGGCGCTTGGCATTTAGCGTAGCTAGGTCTGTAAGGACAACCCCAAGATTATCTGGTACAAAGGAGTTTCACCCTTTCGGTTTGCTTATCGTTCGAAACTTCAAGAATATATAGTCCTCCCTGCAGCTCCGTGTTTAAGGTTAATTCAACGTGCTCGCCAGTAGTTATGTTCCTGGTCCATTCGGCGCACCTGACACCCGTAATACTATAGAGCGCGATCCTTGTCTCACCAATTGCTCCACCTGAGGTAATAGTGATTTGCTCATGGAAAGGATTAAGCGCCCTAATATTCTGGATGTGCTTCGTCGCTGTTTCAATACCGAGGTTCGTATTCATAAAGCAATTGTAGCTAAGTGGATTAGTTTCTATGGGATTGCCTGGTATAAGGCCGTGACCTGACAAGCCACTATATCCAATATCATAGTGCGTACATCTGAATACCAGGTTTTGAACGGCGGGACTACCTTGGCTTATCGCACCATTACTGTTTACGGGATTCGTATACTCCCACACAATGTTTTCTGCACTGTCTATCTCGAAGAACTTGCCAGCAGGCCCATCGCAAATTAGTGTATTGCCATTTGCCAGCCTCTGAGCTCCGGAAATGTTCATGGCATAGAAATCGGCTGGATTGGGAGCCACGTATTTCCAGATGGCACTGTCCGGCTGATAGGATTGTCCGATTGCCAAGTTGTAGCCTCCGGTTGAAGTAACAGGCGGTGCAATGATCTCTACTGATGAGTAATTACCGCCTGGCCTTCCCATCCCGTTGTTGAATATCATGATTTTGCCGCTATGAGGCAAACCGTTTGGGATCCAGTGCGCATTATGTTGTCCGTATAGCTTTTGGTCTGATGCGCTGCCACTATTATATGCTATGGGGTTGCCCCATCGGTAGATAAGGTCACCGCCTTTATTTTGAGCGCCTCCGCTATGAGATGACGCTTCCGCAGTAGTTGTACTGTGATCAACTACCCATATCTCATTTGTATTATGCAGGCTTACAATGATCTGGTCCAGATCGGAATTATAGGCTATGGAGTTCATGTGCAGCCAGTCACTTCCTGTAGGTTGCCCGGGGGCATAGTTAAGATTTATGAGCTCAGGGTGTTGACTTACAACTCCGTAGTTGGCTTTTGCGTTGTCGAATTCCTGGATCAGGTGGTCCCATGCGCGCCATTCCCAAATGATATTGGCAGCATTTGTCCCCACTGGTTCCAACTCGACGACCTTTTCTGACCAGAGCGTCGTGCCCAGCTTTGCGGGGTTACGACCGGCAGCTAAGGCTTCGGCATTGGTTTTCAGCTCCCACACTATCGCCAGTATATTCCCATTAGGTAACGGACATACATCATGGTGCTGGCACTCGCTATTGCTGCTAATGGTATAGGTCCACATCACGTTGCCATTCCAGTCAATCTTTTCAATGACGCCGCCACTGCCGCCGGATGTAAATACATTGTTTGTGGTGCTGCCTGTCCGTAGCAGGGTCCCATCTGGCAGCAGGTAAGCTGATAAGCCGGGGCGATGCGAATTTGGCCAGCTGTGCACGAGCTTTCCGCATTTATCTACCAGGTAGGTTGTAGTAGAGCCTGTAGGAGCAAACAGGATATATCCGTCACGCGAGGCGCTGGTCCTGGTAAACAATCCTACTGTCTGTTGTGCATAAACCCCCAGGCTCAGTAAACAGAGCAAGTTGAGGAAAACTACTCGTCGGTGCATTGGATGATATTAGCGTTTCAGGCAATCTCCTGTCCAATCCCTGTTCACTGCCTTCTTCTATGACTATTATTTTGGGAATAGGTTTAACCAGTGCTTTAAGAACAGCTTTATCCGGTGGCCGTTTATTCCCGCACACCTCTATGCTACCTCTCTTTCCAGTTTCTCTAATTCGGTTCTCCAGAAGGTGTTCTCCTCCAGCCCGGCCGCATCGGCCCTTTGCATCCGCTCCTCCAGTGAGCGCAGATTAGCCATTGTCACTGGTGATTCTTTCCTTACTGCTACCTGGTACAGTGCTAGCGCATGACTGAATCGTACAAGTGAGCTGTTGATAAGTACAGCCTCAAACCCATTGTCATGATCAATATACACGATACTGCCACTCTTTGTGTCAATGCAGATCGGGTTACCCTCGCTCGTAGATCCGATCACCAGGTACTCATCAAGGGCTGGGAAATCGTCCTTTGTATAAAGCTGCGAATGTGTAAAGAGCTTGTCGGAAAGGTCTGTAAAATCCAGGCCGGGCTCTGCCGCTTCAGGAAAGCCAACCTCCTGCAGAAAAGCTACGGTTTCTTCATCAGGCACATTTGAATGTGACTTACCGAAATGGACGCGGAATAGCGGTTCATCAACTTTGTCCCAAAGCTGCTTTATCTCATCAAATGACATGGCTCAAAGTTACCAATACTTTAAACATGGCAATCCCGGATTACGCAAGGCGCTCAAAAGCGACGGGGCTCCTGCATCGGGTGTCAGCATAGTTATTGTAGCTTCTATATTACTGCCCGTCTGCCGCATCGTCATATACAGCCTTGCTTATTCGAGCTATGATAGCTTCGGAAGATGCGACGTCTCCGTTGTAGTCCGAAATGTAAACTGATAACGCTAAATGATGTCCACCAGGTAAAGTGATAATACCCACGTCATTGGTTCCCGCTGTCAGTCCCTCATCATTCGTGCCGCCGGTACCGGTCTTATGCGCCACTACTGTTCCCTCTGGCAGAAGCCCCTTAATCCTTTTCGCACCGCTGGGTGCATCCTCCATATACTTCAGTAGATAGGTCCTGTTTTGTTCACTCACCACTTTGCCTTCTTTGAACAGTTGTAACAGCCTTGTCATGGCCATTGGATAACACCAGTTTGCCTTGTAGCGGTTTTGGGTTCCCATTTCCTTCACGGTATTGACGATCGAAATGTCCTGTATGCCCTTCTCATGAATGAAATCATTCACCTTTCCCGGCCCCCCCACCAGTCTAAAAAGATTATCAGTAGTGATGTTGTCGCTGTACGACATCGAGTAGTATATCATGGAGTCCACACTTACCTTGATATCACCTGAGTTGTGGGTCTCAACAAACTTCCCGTGCGTATAGGACTTAAATTCTTTTTCTGGTATCGTTACCTCCTGCTGCAATGAAAGTCTTCCCTCTTCCACCTCGTGCAATACATACAATGCCAGCGGAAATTTATATGTGCTGAACATCGGAAACTGCTGCTCCCCATTATAGCCGAAACTGTCCCCCGTATTCAGATCAGTCACTGCGACTCCAATCCGCCCCTGCACCGAACGTGCAATGCTATCAACCCTGGCAGATAATGCTTTATAGTCGTGAGCACGGTCGTTATTGGATGGTTCGCTCTTCTGTTCTCCGCAGCCCAGGATAAGCATAATCGATACGACTAGTACGGGCAATTGCAAAGCGCGCTTCATCATATAAAAGTAATTCGCCTTTTCCCGAAAGCAATGCCACGGAGTGCTTAGCGCGTCGTATAAAGGCGACACCTACTTAATACATAAGGAAAAATCGTATCGGGTATGCTTTCTCTATGCTTTAACTATGCTTTCTCTATGCTTTACCAGGCTTTCTGCAGCGCTTTTACTAAGCTCCAGCAATAGCCCTTGCGCCCATCACCATTAGCTTATGCAATACCGTGGAAAAGTATTTGAGCTCACCTCGTCCCGTGTCCTTTGTGCCACCACATCACCTTACCCTTATAATAAACTATTTTTGCCCCCAAAGAGTGACAGATGACGCTTGCTGCGCAAATAAAGAAGGCTGCTGAGGATGCCTTAAAGCATTTATATCCTGAAGTTATCATTCCACCAGGAACTGTGGCTGTAAACCAGACAAAGCCCGAGTTTACCGGAGAGTATACTATCGTGCTATTCCCTTTCCTCAAGTTATTGCGCCAGAAGCCCGATGTACTCGGCAAGCAGCTTGGGTCCTACCTGGTAGAGAAAACACCACTGTTCACCGGCTTCGAGATAGTGAGCGGCTTCCTGAATATGAGCGTTAAAGACAGTTTCTGGGTAAACTTTCTTCAGAACCATTTCAACGATCCCCACTTTGGTGAAAAGCCCAAGCACGACAGAAGGGTAATGGTAGAATACTCTTCGCCCAATACCAACAAGCCTCTACACTTTGGTCACCTCCGCAATATCTTTCTGGGCTATGCAATGGCTGAGATATTGAAGAGCAACGGCCACCAGGTAGTAAAAGCCAACCTGATCAACGACAGGGGTATTCATATTTGCAAGAGTATGCTTGCATGGCAAAAGCTTGCAGACGGCGCTATGCCCGAAACCGCCGGCGTAAAAGGTGACCACCTCGTCGGTGACTACTATGTAAAGTTCAATGATCTATACAAGGAACAGGTCGCTGAGCTTGTCGCGAATGGTACAGAGCAGGCGATTGCCGAAAAGGAGGCACCCGTCATGAAGGAGGCGCAGGAAATGCTCCGCGCATGGGAAGCCGGCGACAGCGATGTTCGTGCGCTCTGGGAAATGATGAATGGCTGGGTGTACGATGGTTTCAAGACCACGTACCAGCGCCTCGGCATCGACTTCGATAAAATGTACTACGAGAGCGACACCTATCTTCTTGGCAAAAGCATAGTAGAAGAAGGCGTAAGAAAGGGTGTGCTGTATAGGAAGGAGGACGGCAGCATATGGGTAGACCTTACAGATGAGGGGTTGGACCACAAACTGCTGCTGAGAGGAGACGGCACTTCTGTATACATCACCCAGGATCTCGGCACCGCCAAGCTCAAGTTCAACGACTATAAGCTCGATCAGTCGATCTACGTCATAGCCGACGAACAGAACTATCATATGCAGGTACTAAAGCTCATCATGAAGAAGCTCGGAGAACCTTGTGCAGATGGCATCTTCCACTTGTCATATGGTATGGTAGAGCTCCCAAGCGGAAAGATGAAAAGCAGGGAAGGTACTGTGGTGGACGCCGACGATATGGTCGAAGAAATGGTAGCGCTCGCCAAGGAACAAACAGAGCAGGCAGGAAAGACAGAAGGCTTCACTCACGATGAGCTGCAAAAGCTGTACGAGACCATCGGCCTCGGCGCATTGAAGTTCTACCTCCTCAGGGTCGACCCAAAGAAGAAGATGATCTTCGATCCTAAAGAAAGCATAGACCTGCATGGTTACACAGCCACCTTTATACAATATGCCCATGCCAGAATCTGCAGCATCTTAAGAAAGGAAGGCTGCCCCTTGCTGCCCAACAGCACCAGGTTCCAGTCCATGAACCTGCAACACCCTATTGCTCCGGCCGAAAAGATGCTCGCCCTCATGCTCGAGCAGTATCCTGACGTCCTCTGCGATGCGGGAGATGAATTCAACCCATCTGCTTTATGTAACTATAGCTTCCAGCTCGCCCAGCAGTTCAACTCATTCTATGACGTCCATAGCATAGCCCACGCCGAGAATGAAGAAAAGAAACAACTCCGCCTGCTGCTGATCATAATGACCGCAAGCGTCCTTCGCCACGCCATGCACCTGCTGGGAATAAAACTGCCTGAGAAGATGTAAGCTAAGGGTTAGACTTATTTCAGAATGATCTTTCCTCGATGTGCCTTTCCACTCGCCAATAAGGCAGTGTACAGATACAGCCCGCTGGTCAGTTCATGCAAATCAATCTCTGCATCACGGCTATTAGAAGTGGCGTTGAATACAACAGTGCAGCTTGGGCTATATATGGTTACACATTTTATCACTTCGGACGACTTAATTGTAAATGCTCCTGCAGTTGGGTTGGGAAATACTGTCGTCGGAGCACTAGACACCTGTTCATTTGCAACAGACAGGGTGGAACAAATTGTTGAATCAATACCACCGGTCCCAATTGTATATACGAAGTCCAAATTAGCTACTGTATCTGTGTAAGAGTATGGCGGCACATCAGCAACCGTCACGCTGAAAAATGTATCCATGGAGGTAATTGTGCTATCATTGCAACCGCTATTTCCATTAGCGTCTGTTTTCAAAAAGAGGATTTCAGCGTTGTCTCCGGTCTGACCAGTAACAATAAACCCATGATCTGGAGTTTCCTTTACCGAACGGGCTCTTGCTTTATTAAACGATCGGTAGGCTTTACTCCATACAGCATTTCCCGAAACGTCAATTTTCAGTAAACTTGGAGTTCCGTTAGAGGTGCTCACACATCCTGCAATAATATGCCCACCGTCATAGGTAGGCTGCACACTATGTGCCTCCAATCCTTCGTAGCTCCGGGCCCATTGTACGTTGCCTCCACCATCCATCTTAATAGCATGTATTGACGCCGGCCCTCCAGACCTCCTGTAGCCTATTGACAAGAACCCTCCGTCCTGAGTCTGTATCATCGAAGTGCCCGCCAGGTTAGTTGCAGCTTTATAGACTTTCAACCATTGTAGTGCACCGTCATTAGCCACCTTAATAGATACCAACCCATCATCTGAAACAATTCCTATATACCCAAATATGATAAATCCTCCGTCACTAGTCGGGCAAATAGATCGACTCAGAGCGTAAACTGTTTGGAACCCCACGGTATCGAAGTAGCGCTTTACCCAGATCGGGTTACCTGCATTGTCACATTTTGTAATTATCGGTCCGAAACCTCCTGCAACAGTAATGTATCCACCATCACTAGTCTGTATTGCTGCCCATCCGGTTGAATAATTCGTGTAGGACTTTGACCATTGCACATCGCCATTAATATCCGTTTTTAAAAGAGAAAGGCTATCGCCACTAGAAATGTACCCGCCATCGCTCGTTTTTTGGATGGAGTATAAGGCGCCAAGCCCTGCTCTTTGGTATGTTTTGGTCCATTCGATCGAGCCTGTACTGTCAGTCTTTATAAAATAACTGCCTCTGGCGTATTGCTTAAATGTATTGATCCCTCCAGCGATCAGGTATCCGTTGTCTGACGTAACAATCACGTCTGTAGCACCTCCAGATGCTACACCGTTAATCGTTTTGTTGAACATTATCTGAGAACTGCTCTCACTGCCAAAGAGGAGAAGAGATGTGATAAGTACGAGCGATCTCATAGGCATTGGTGTAAGATGTTGTTCTTACCTATGCTAAATATACATGCAATAAAATCTATTTATTGTTATGCGAGTAATGCTACTGTCATAAGATAGAATTATAGCCACAATCTTTGGTGCCGCTGTCTATTACGTTAGCTCGCTTTAAGGCTCGGGTCCTCCACTCTCGTCGACCTCACGGCAGGATACCATGACGCCAGGAAACCAACACCGATCACCGTCAGTATCACCACCAGGAAGTCGGTCCACTGCATGGTGACGGGATAAGCTTCTATGATAAAGGCTCCCTCGAGTTTTATCCATTCAAACTGCTGTTGACCTATGCATAGCAAAGCCCCTAGTATTATTCCGATACTACCGCCTGTCACTGCCCAGAGCACTCCTTCGGTCATAAAGAGGCCCCGTATTGATCGTTCCTGCGCTCCCATGGCGCGCAGGATGGCTATGTCTTTCTTCTTTTCCAGAACAAGGAGCGTCAGCGCACCTATCATGTTGAAAGAAGCGATCAGCAGCACAAGAAGCAGGATAAAAAATACAGCCCATTTCTCCGTCTTCATCACCATGTACAGTGTCTTGTTCTGTTCATATCTTGTGTTGACCTGGTAAGACGCCCCCAATAATTGCTGCAACCGGGCTTTCACCTCTTCCGGGTCCGCCTCTTTTGCGAGGCTCAGTTCTATAGATGTATAATTATCCGGTTGAAGGAATAGCTCTTGTACCAAGCCCAGGGGAGCCAGTATATACTTGCTGTCAAACTCGTCCTGCACTCTGAATATCCCATCTGGCTTCAGCTGCAGGCTTTGAAAGGCAGACATAGGATTTGCTGCCGGGTTGGCTGATTCTGTATTAGGATAGTAGATATGCAGGCGGCTGAATACATTGTTCACATCCATGCCAAGCTGGTTCACTATCTGTAGTCCGGCAATTGCCGTGGGCACCGCCCCGTCAGCCACTGAGTCTCTCCCCTCGATCATATAGGGCCTGACATTATTCACGGCCATGTAGTGCCTGTCTATTCCCTTTAGAGTAGCTACATACTGTTCCTCATTGCTGTTGATGAGCACATTGTCCTCTATTACAGTAGTAAGGGCAGTGATCCCGTTCAGGCTTTGTACTGCCCGAAGCTTCTGGTCTTCCAGCGAGAAGAACTTCCCCTTAACAGGACTGATCTTTATTTCGGGGTAGAATGCCTTGTACAAGTCCTTGATCAGATCCTCAAAGCCATTGAAGACAGAGAACAGCACGATCATAGCGCAGCTGCCCACCGCTATAGCCACCATGCTGATCCTGGAAAGCACAGGCACTGCATTAGCGCTACGCTTCCCCCTCAGGTATCTCCATGCAAGCTGCCATACAAGGGTCATTTATAAGATCAACTGTTTAAAGTGATTGATTTTACACTGGTAATAGTGCCTCCCGTCCAATAACTATCAACTAATAGCTTCAAACCATCAGCTACTCAGAAGCTTCACCTCCCTTGGCTGCTTTTCTGGCCTCGTCTTCCTCCTTTATCTTCTTAAAGATCTCCTCCATCTTAAAGACGTAGTCGAGCGTATCGTCATTAAAGAACTGCAGCTCCGGCACTCTCCTTAGCTGGTTCTTCAGTCGTGCCCCTAGTTGCTTCCTCAGGTCCCATGTCCGCTCCTTTATCTGGTGCATAAGCGCCCCCTGGTCTTTTATCTGGAAAAGGCTCAGGTACACCCTCGCCTCCAGCAGGTCCGGGGTCACCATCACTTTCGAAATGGACACCATGCCACCGTCTATTACATTGAATCCTTCTCTTTGCAATATATCGCTCAGTTCCTCCATTATCTGCTTCCCCACCTGCTTCTGCCGCTTACTTTCTTCCATGGTATTCGTCTGTTATTACGCAAAGTTAGATTAAATGGATTCAACCTAGCGTAAGGTGAAATTTAGGCTTGGTTAAATGCTATACTGGTAATCCCTTGACCATTCGTAATCCTATTCAGAATTTCATAACTTCGTAAGCTCTAGTTAACTTAAAATGAAACAGTACTTAATCGCAGTAATCGGTGGCGCAGCTATTCTTATTGCCTCTTGTAAGGAAAAAGGACCAGCCATAGACTTTTCCGACGTTACCTCTGTTGAGACGACCTATGTGTCAGCACCGGCAGATCCTCAGGCTCGCAATGTGTTAGTTGAGGAGGCCACCGGAGTGAAATGCCCCAACTGTCCGGCCGGCGCCAAAATGCTAAAAGAGCTAGACTCAGTAAGTGGAGGCAGACTCGTAATTATTGGACTCCATGAGGGCAATTTAACAACTCCTCTCGTAGGGGGCGGACATGATTCGAAATATGACTTCAGAAATGCGATTCTGCAAGGGCTTTACCAATTCTTTAATGTTGAGCCCAACAAACCCGCAGCAGTCTTTGACAGGACATCTGACGGCGTTAATTACTTCATTGATAATAGGAACAAATGGCCGGGGATAGTGAATACACGGTTACAGGTACCTTCACCTGTGCGACTTAGTATGACTAGTAGTTATAACCCAAATACTCATGAGGATACCATTCGTATTGAAGTCTCTTATACTCAACCTGTTTCTAAGAAGCAGAGTTTAGTAATAGCGATAACTGAGAACCATATAATTGACCCTCAGTATGACGGCACAAACGTAGTTGAGGATTATGA